>JACRCS010000940.1 GCA_016218905.1 Deltaproteobacteria bacterium | reverse complement strand
GTACTTGCCGGCCGACGCGCGCCACGAGAAGTCGCACGCCATGGCGCGCCGTCGGACCTCCAGCAGCTCGTCGGTCCGGCCGGCCAGGTCGCGAGCCCGCCCGAGAGACTCGGCCAGGGCTTCCGCAGTCGGTTCGTCGAAGACGATCCCCACGCCGTCCGGTTTTGAGAGGTCCCGGACGGTATCGGCGAGCCCGCCCGTGCGGCGGACGATCGGGATGCTTCCGTAGCGCAGGGCGATCAGTTGTCCCAGCCCGCACGGCTCGAAGAGGCTCGGCATGCAGAAGAAGTCGCTCCCGGCGTAGAGGAGGCGCGCGGTCTCGTCGTCGAAGCCGATCCGTACCCCGACCGTCCCGGGATACCGGCGCGCCAGGTCGAGGACGGCCGTCTCGTAGGGGTGATCGCCGCTGCCGAGGATCGCCCACTGGACCCCGAGCTCCGGGATCCGGTCCCTGAGCCCCAGCAGGAGATCGATCCCCTTCTGCTGCGCGAGCCGGGTCACCATGGCCACCACGGGCTCGCTGCCGTCCCGCAGCGCCATCGTCTGGCGTATCACGTCCCGGTTCTCGGCCCTCCGGCACAGTGTGCGCACCGTGAAGGGAGCCGGGATCCGGGGGTCGGCGCCGGGATTCCAGCCCTGCGGATCGATGCCGTTCAGGATCCCTACGAGGCTCGCGCGGCGCTCCCTCAAGACGCCGTCGAGGCCCCAACCGTAGCGACGCGTCGTGATCTCGTCCGCGTACGCCGGGGAGACGGTCGTAATCGCGTCCGCGGAGACGAGCCCGGCTTTGAGGAAGTTGACCCGGTCGTAGAACTCCAGCTCCTGCATCCGGAAGTGGCTCCAGGAGATGCCGACGGCCGGCAGGACGTCCTTGGGAAAGACACCCTGGTACGAGAGGTTGTGGACGGTCATCACGGTCCGGGCGCGCAGGGTGGCGTCCAGGCCGTAGTGCTCCGTCGCCCGCAGGAGGAAGGGCACGAGGGCTGCCTGCCAGTCGTGGGCGTGGATCACGTCCGGAAGGGGGAAGAGCCGCTTCGCGGCTTCGAGCGCGCCGTAGCAGAGGAAGGCGAACCGCTGGGGGTTGTCCGGGTAGTCTCCCTGCGGCGTCCCGTAGAGGCCCGGGCGGTGGAAGTAGGCGGGGCAGTCGAGGAAGATCACCTTGACCCCCGCGGGACCGGAGGCCTGCAAGAGCCTCGCGACTCGCCGCCTGCCTTCGATCCACACCTCGACCTCCGCACCGGCCGGGGCGATCCCCCAGCGCACCGGATCCATGGAGGGCAGATAGGGGATCACCACCCCGACTTCGCACCCCCGGGCGGCGAGCGCGAGGGGGAGCGCGCCGAGGACTTCGCCGAGCCCCCCGGTCTTCGAGTAGGGAGCCATCTCGGCCCCGACCATGAGGACCCTCACGGAGAGCCCACGAGTCGTCCGGGTACGCCCGGTGCGGCGGCGCCGGCTCTGGTCACGCGTCGCCTCCACGGGTGACGGGCGCCTCCCTCAGGTGCCGTGCCGCTTCCTCCGGGATGACCGGGTTGATGAAGAACCCGGAGCTCCACTCGAAGCCGGCGATGCGCGTCAGGCGCGGCGCGATCTCGAAGTGCCAGTGCCAATCGAGGTGGAGACTCTCCCAGAAGCCGGGGCGACCCGGGCGAGGGTGGGGAGGAGGGCTCGTGTGGAGCGCGAGGTTGTAGGGCGGGTCCTCGAGCACCGCCGAGAGGCGGGTGAGCACGTCCTTGAGGGCGCTCGCCAGGTGCAGCAGATCCTCGTCGCCCACGGTGGTGTAGTCGTGGCTGTGGAAACGCGGATAGAGGGCCACCTCGAAGGGGAAGGCGGACGCAAACGGCACGAAAGCCACGTACCGCGCCGCGTCGAGCACGATCCGATCGCCCTGCTGGAGCTCCTGGCGCACGACGTCGCAGAAGAGGCAGCGCTCCTTCTGGCGGAAGTAATCATCCGCCGTACGCAGTTTGGTCGCGACCTCGTTGGGCACCTCCGGAATCGCGATGATCTGGGAGTGGGAGTGGGCGAGCCGCGAGCCCGCCTCGGCGCCGTGGTTCTTGCAGAGCATGAGGTAGCGGAAGCGCACGTCGCGGGTGAGGTCGGCGAGCCGCGCACGGAAGACCCTGAGAACGTCCCGCAGCTGCTCCACCGAGAGATCCGCCATGTTCTTGTCGTGGTCCGGAGTCTCTATGATCACCTCGTGCGCTCCGACACCCGAGACGAGGTCGTAGAGCCCGTTGCCCCACCGTTCCAGCGCGCCCTCCACCCGAAGGACCGGGTACTTGTTCGGGACCACCCGGACCGTCCAGCCGGAGCCGTGGGGCCGCACCGCCATGATCTCCGGCCCGGTGTACTGCTCGTTACCCGGACAGAGCGGACAGGTGGCCATGGGGGGCGGGACGGGCTCGCGCGCGAAGTCTTTCGGCCGCAGGGCCCTTTCGGCGGCGACGATGACCCAGCGCTTCTTGATGGGGTCGTGACGGAGCTCGCTCATCGGTCTTCCGGTCTCGGTTGGCGGCCGCCGGAACGAGCCGGCCTCACGCCGACCAGCATTCCAGGGCGTAGTCGTTGGGCAGCTGGACCTGGACCATGTGGTAGAGGGGCGCCTTCTCGAGCACCTCTCCGCCGCGCAGGATCCGGAAGCTGAGGCAGAGATCTCCCGCCGGACCGAGCCCCAGGGCGCCCAGAGGAAGAGCCACTTCGCCCACCTTCTCCCAGGCGAACGAGAGATCGCTCGGATCGACGCTCCCCTCCACGACCTCGGGCGCGCCTCCCTCCTCGTCGATGGGGAATCGGACCCGAAGCCGCCGCGTCCCCAGCGCCTCGACCTCCAAGGCGAAGCCTGCCCCCTTGACGGAGTCGCTCTCGGCCCCGGTGAGGCAGAGGACCAGCCGGCCCTCGCCCGCTCCGAAGCGGAGGGTGCGCAGGATCCTGCCCCCTCGGTGCATGGCGCCCGCGTCGTAGCCGAGGTCGAAGGTGCCCGCGAAGTACCATTCGAAGTAGGAGCTGATCCGGCCGTCCACCCTCGGCGTCACCGGAGCGATGGGTTCTTCCAGCAGTCCGCGCCGGCCCCCTCCCTTGATCGGCAGGTGGAGCTCTCCGGGAGAGTCCACGCCGAGCAGCCGATAGACATTCATGAGGTGGAGGCGGAAGAGGTCGTCGAACTCGCCCGCGATGGGGCTGTAGTGGTCGTCACCGAGCCACCAGAACCAGTCGCTCCCCTCGGCGACGTGGATCTCCTGCCACGCGAGCTCCCGGCGCTCGGCGCTGAGCGCCTCCTGGCCGTCGACCAGGGCGCACCGCGTCCGGTCGAGGAGCTCCCAGGCCCGGTTCTTTTCGGGATGCCCCATCCAGGTGGAGAAGGAACCGTAGATCCACGAGCCCGCGTGGATCCGGCTGAGCGGGCGGCCGTCGCCGAGACGTTCGGAGAAGGTGCGGAACTCGAGCTCGGGCTCGGCGGCCACCGCGCGGTAGAGCGCGCGCAGGAAGGGCGCGCCGTTCGCGCGATAGAATTCCCAGGCGTTCTCGCCGTCGAGGATGACGCTCAGCGTGGCGCCGGGCCCGTACTCCCGCGCCAGGGCCGCGAGGCGTCCGGCGAAATCGCGGGCGGCGGCCTCGGGCTCCCAGGACGCGTAGGAGAAGCCGATCAGGTCGGAGAGCGTCTTGTCCCGGAAGAAGACGGAGATCTCCTGGCCCTCCGGAGAACGGTACGTGTGGGGCCGATAGAGCTCCGACCGGGCGCGTCCCGAGAGAGGCGTTCCCAAGGTCGCGGCGAGGATGTCCTCGTCGGTCGCCGCCCAGCGCAGGCCGTTTCGAGCCAGCAGCGCGAGCGTCTCCGTGCTCACGGAGCCCTCGGAGGGCCAGAAGCCCGAGGGCGCGCGGCCGAAGGCGGAGCGGTACCGCGCCACGGCGCGCTCGACGTGCCTGGCCGCGTCTTCCCCGAAGCCGCGCTGAAGGATCGGCAACGTGGCGCGGGGCAGCGCCTGCCTCGCGCTCTGCATGTCGATGAGGAGCGGCAGGATGGGGTGGTAGTACGGCGTCGTGGAGATCTCGATCCGACCGAGCTCCTGAGCCTCCCGGTACGCCTCGGCCGTGCGCCCGGCGACCCGGTGGAGGACGGAGAGCAGTGAGGCCTTGTCCGCCGACGAGTACGCGCGGCCCTTGGCCAGCAGCTTCGAAACGGCGGGCTCCTCGGCCCTGATCACCTCTCCGGTCCAGGCGAGGAGAAAGAGCACCTCGAGGTCGAGGAACTCTTCGTTCGAGAAGGCGGCTGCGGCGCCGCGGCCGTGGTAGAGCCGCTTCTGCTGGAGCTCGAAGTAGCGCGGGAACGGACGGATCTGGTTCTCGAGGTTCGCGAAGAAGAGCCGCGGCAGGAGCTCGAAGCGGGCCTCCTCGTTGAGCCGCGACGGATCCGGCCGAACGAGGTCCAGGAAGGTGTCCGCGACGGCCGGGTTCCCGTAGTCTTCGAGCTGGTCCAGGAGGCTCGGGACGAGGTTGAAGGTGACGCGGGCGCCCGCCTCCACCGCCAGACCGAGCATGTCGTAGTAGTCCTTCGCGGCGTGGAGAAAGGACCACGGCATCCGATACTCGCCCCCCACCGAGTTGCGGTAGTAGGGCTGGTGCATGTGCCAGAGGAGGGTGACGGCGCTAGGCAAGCTCGTCCGCCTCCGCCTACTCCCCCACCCAGGCCCGGACCTTGGCCTGGTACTTCGAAGCGAGCTCGCGAACCGCGCCGTTCTCCGGACCCTCGACCACGAGGTGCAGGGTCGGCTTGTACGGATCCGGCAGGAGGAGCACGCTCGTCGAGTTGAGGAATACCTGTACGCCGTCGACGAAGGTCGCCTCCTTGTCGACGCTGTCTTCACTCATCCGCCGCATCGCCAGCCCCTTCTTGTCGACCGGGCAGGCGATCTCTTCGCGCCAGTACGTGAAGGGGGGAATCTCCTCGAAGACCTGGCTCACCTTTCGCCCCGACTTCCCTAGGAGCTCGAGTAACTTGGCCACCGCGAACATGGCGTCGGGCGCGTGGAGGAAGTCCGGGAAGGCGTAGCAGCCTTCGCGTTCGGCGATGAAGGCGTAGTCGTGCATGCGCGAGGTCTTCAGGCTGACCGTCTTCCCACGCTCGACCCGCAGGGCTCCCGAGACCAGCTGGTCCATGCTCCTCGGGGCCGACACCGGAAGGAACGTCCGGATACTCTCGGCCCGGTTCGCGTCGACGAGGAGCTTGATCGCGACGAGCAGGGTCTCGTGATGCGCCCTGATCCGGCCGAGATCGTCGACCAGGTGGAGGCTCTCGCCGCTCGGCGAGAGGCAGAAGCCCACGTCCGCCCCGAGGACCTTCACGATCTCCGCCACCTGGCGGAGCGCCTCACCGGACTCGCCGGCCTGGCGCATCAGCCGCCGCTCGTCGGGATACGCGTTCAGGACGACCGTCTGGCAGCCGAGGGAGTTGAGGAGGGGGGGGAGGAAGTCGCCCGTCGCGCCGTTGCCCAGATCGAGGACCACCCGGAAGTGGCGGGAGCGGATCGCCTCCACCTCCAGCGCCCTCAGGTAGCCCTCGCGGTAGAACTCCGATACGGCGGGCGTCTCGATGATGCTCCCGACCTCGGAGTGGTCGACTCGGCGGAAGTTCTCCTTGAAGAAGAGCCGCTCGATCGACTTCTCGAGGTTCGTGTCGATCAAGTTTCCGTCTTCGTCGTAGAAGATGATCTCGGTATGGCGGCTACCGGAGGGGCTCTGCTGGAAGTAGACGCCGGCCACCTCGCCGAAGCTCGCCATCTTGTACCGTTCCACGGGCAAGGGCGCCATCTTGATGTCGTGGACGTGGACTCCGGTCGAGAGGATCCCGCCCAGGAAGGCCCGCTTGAGCATCCGGCTCGCTCGCAGGTAGTCGCGCCCGACGAGGATCGAGCTGCCCCGGGGCAGGACCGAGCCCAGGGCCGCCCCCATCTTGGCCGCGAACTCGGGCGAGAGTTCGATGTTGGTGCGGCCTCGCACGGTTCCGCCCTCGAAGACGGCCTTCTTCCACTTGTCCCCCCAGACCAGATTGGCCGAGAGCACGCTTCCCGCTTCGATCTTCTTGCCTGGCCAGACCAGGATGTCCTTTTCGAAGGAGGCCTGATCTCCCACCTCGGTCCCTTCGGCGACGATCGCCCCCTTGTCCATCCGGACGCCCTCTCCGACGGCGACGTGGTCGCAGAGGACCACGTCCCGCAGGCGGGCGCCTCGACCGACCGTCACCCCGCTCCAGAGCACGGCGTTCTGGAGCTGGGCGCCCTCCGCGACCCGGCAGCCCTCCGCGATCACGCAGTTCTCCAGCGTCACGGCAGGACCGACGGAGGCCCCCCGGCCCAACACGACCCGTCCGCGCACCTTCAGATCCGGCGGGAGCTCAACTCCCTCGTCCTCCATCCAGATCGCCCCCTCGTCCAGCGAGACGCGAACGCCCGGGAAAGGCAGGTCGACCTTACCCTCCAGGACCTCCCGCACCGCTTCGCGATAGGAGTCCGGATCGCCGACGTCTCGCCAGTAGCCCTTGGCGTTGTACCCGTAGATCGAGATTCCTTCCCGCAGGAAGATGGGGAAGAGGTCCTTCGAGAAGTCGAAAGACCTCCCGGCCGGGATGTAGCTGAAGATGTCGGGCTCGAGCACGTAGATGCCCGTGTTGACCGTGTCGGAGAAGACTTCTCCCCAACCCGGCTTCTCGAGGAAGCGGCGAATGGCACCCTCGGCGTCGGTGATGACGACGCCGAACTGGAGCGGGTTCGGCACGCTGGTGAGGGTGATGGTGACGGGGGTGTGCTTGCTCCGGTGGAACTCGAGGACCTTGCCGAGATCGAAGTCGGTCACGAGGTCGCCGGACATGATGAGGAAGGTCGAATCGATGCGTTCCGCGGCAAAGCGGACGGCGCCCGCCGTACCGTAGTCGTCGTCCGGCAGCACGTACTCCAGGTGAACGCCGAACTTGGACCCGTCACCGAAGTACTGCCGAATGACCTCGGGCATGTAGTAGAGGAGAACGATCACTTCCTCGATCCCGACGCGCCGGAGCTTCGCCAGGATGTGCTCCATCATGGGGCGGTTGAGCAGAGGAACCATCGGCTTGGGAACCGAATGGGTGAGGGGTTGGATTCGGGTGCCAAAACCGCCGGCCATGAGAACGGCTTTCACAAGGGTCCTCCCTCCATCGCGATAGAGCACATAGATTGAGTGAAATCAATTCGGCTTCTGCGTCCCGTACCGGCGGTTCAGAACCTTTGCGACCTCCGACTTGAGCTCCATCAGGTTGCTGGACTTGACGACATACGCGTCAGCCAGCCAGGAGGAGAAATCATCCTTAAACGACCCGTAGGCTGTCGAAAGGATCACCGGAATCTGACGATGAGATCTGGTGATCTCCTGAAGTACCTGGAGTCCGCTCTCGCCTTTCAATTTGATGTCGAGAACAACCAAATGAACCGGCGCTTCCCCTTTCAGAGCGGACAACGCCGCCGTG
>JACRCS010000939.1 GCA_016218905.1 Deltaproteobacteria bacterium | reverse complement strand
GGGCAGCCGTCGGCGAGCGAGCAGCCGGCCTCGAGGTCCGGCACGACGACTGTCTTTTCCGGGGTCAGGATCTTCGCCGTCTCGGCCATGAAGTGGACGCCGCAGAACGCGATGATCGATCGGGACGCCTCTTTCCCCTTCCGGGCCAGCTCGAGCGAGTCGCCGACGAAGTCGGCCAGATCCTGGATCTCGGACTCCGGGTAGTAGTGGGCCAGGATGAGAGCGCCGCGGTCCTCCTTTAGGCGGAGGCTCGCCGCGGGGAGGTCGTCGGGCAGCGGCGGCGCCGGCGTTGCGGCGAGGTGCGAAGCGCTCACGTTGGAGATATTACGGCTCCTTCCGGCACCCGGTTTGGCTTCGGCGGTCGTACCATAGTGGCCAGCGTGATGGTTCGTTCGCGTTTCATGGCCACTCTCGCCGCCCTGGTGGTGCTGGCCGTGTCCGCATCTCTTTCGGCCGACGCCGCCACGAAGAGGAAGAAATCCAGGAAGAGGGCGGCGCCGATCCCGGAGGTTCCCCGCCCAGAGGATCCGTTCGAGGTCTCCTTCCCATCGAGCGACGGGGTCCGCCTCGTCGCCACGTGGAAGCCTTCGTCAGTCAGCTCGGCGGCCCCTGCCGTTCTCCTCCTCCACGCCTTCTCCCGGGAGAGGCGGGAGGTGGCCTCGCTCGCCGACGAGCTCGCCGCCCGCGGCTTCTCGACGCTCGCGCTCGACCTGCGCGGGCACGGCGAGTCGGTGCGGAAGGGGGGGGCGCGCATCGGGCTCTCTCCGTCGCTCCAGACCTCGCCCAACGGCTTCCCGCGCGACGTGGAGGCCGCCTGCACCTGGCTCCGGCCGCGCGTGTCACGCGTGGGAGTCCTCGGCTTATCGCTTTCAGGGAACCTCGCGGCTCTCGCCACGGCGGCCGGCTGGGCCGAAGCCGCGGTGGCGGTCTCTCCGAACGCCGACCGGTTCGAGAGGCTTGCGGGATCCCGCCCGAGATCGCCGCAGGGGCTCCTCGTCCTCGCGTCGGAGAAGGACCCGGGCCGCGCGGACTCGGCTCGGAAGCTCGACGCCTCGGGGCGCCCCCCAAAGTCCGTCTCCCTCTACCCGGGCGCCGCACACGCCCTGGCGCTCCTGCAGGGGGAGCCCGCGGCGAAGGCCCTCGTCTTCGACTGGCTCGACGCGCGCCTCGGCCCGGTCGCGCCCCCGCCCACCCCGGTCACGACGATTCCGGCTCCGCCGCCCGCGCCCTCTCCGCTCTCCTCCCCGTCCCCCGGAAGGGAATTCCCGTGAAGACACTTGTGCCTTCCGGGGGGCCTGAGCTTCGCGCGGCCCCCCGGACCCCCCGCCCTGGTCCGGGAGTTCCTTCGTGAAGACACTCGTCTTTGACATCGAAACCGTCGGCCTTCCGTGGCTCGACCTCGACCCCCTCGTCCGCGAGTGGCTCACTCGAGGCGCCGAGGATGGCGAGAGCTATCGCACGAAGAAGGACTGGCGTTCACTCTCCCCTTACGCCGCGAAGGTCATCGTCGTCGCCGCCCTCAACCCCGACTCGGGGCGCGGGAAGGTCTGGTACGAGGCCCCGGAAATCTCGTCGCGCCTTTCGCGGGACGGCCTGTTCGAGGAGATCGGCGGCGACGAGAAGACGCTCTTGGCCGGCTTCTGGGAGACGGCAGCGAAGTTCGACCGCCTCGTCTCGTTCAACGGCCGCTCCTTCGACGGGCCGTTCCTCTCGGTGCGGAGCGCGATCCACGGTGTGGCGCCGTCGCGCAATCTCGCGGGCTATCGCTACTCGGTCGACTCCCACGTCGATCTGATGGAGGTCCTCACCTTCCAGGGGGCCGCGGGGACGCGCCCCACGCTCCACGCCGCCTGCGTCGCCATCGGCATCCCGTCTCCGACGTCGGCCGAGATGCACGGCTACGCCGTCGGGGACGCGTACGCGCAGGGGAGGCTTCCCGAGATCCTCGACTACTGCCGCCGCGACGTCGACGCCACCGCCGAGCTGCTGCGCCGGGTCGAGCCGACGCTCCTCCCCCTCTTCCGCCGCTGAGGTCCCGCGCCCCCACGGGAGCCGGGAGGCCTATACTCTCGGCGTTCCTGTCGTGCGGGGAAGCTGCGTCCGCACCCAATCCCGATGTTCGCCCCAAGGAGGCCCCGATGAATCGCAAGGTCATCGCCCTGGTCGAAGACCCCTTCTGGAGGTCGAAGATCGACAACGCGGTGAGGTCCGTCGGTGCCACGACCGTCTTCCTCTCGGACCCCGCGGAGGCCGCGGGCGCCCTCGAACCCGGCGCGCCGGTCATCGTCGTCGTCGACCTTGCGCTCAAGACGCCCCCGTTCGAGGCGATCGCCGGCCTGAAGAAGGGCAAGTCGACTTCTTCCATCCCGGTCGTCGGATACTTCGACATGGCCCGGAAGGACCTGAAGGAGAAGGCCCTCGCCGCCGGTTTCGACGAGGTTCTCGCCCGGTCGTCCTTCGCGGAGCGCTTCGCGGACCTCGTCCTGAAGTACCTCCTCCCCGGCGGCGTTCGGATGGAGGAGAGCGAGACGGAGCTGCCCGAGGAGTAAGGGGGAGCGACCTGCGTACACGGACGGGAGGCGAGGCGAGGCCCTCGCGACCCCGCGTCGCTCCGCAGGTACTTGTCCAGATACCGGGCTATTTCTTCCTGAGCTCCATCAGGACCTGTTTCGCGACGGCCTTCAGCGTGTCGAAGACGCCGATGCCGGTCGGGGCGGTGGCCTCGAAGGTCGGTTCGCCCTTGTAGTTCAGCTGGCGGTACATCTCGTCGGCCGGGATGGCCGTCGGGAGGTCCCGCTTGTTGAGCTGGAGGACGTAGGGGATCGTCGCGAGGTCGAAGCCGTGGTCGCGGAGGTTCTTCTCGAGGTTCTGGAGGGACTCCGCGTTGGCGTCCATCCGGGCTTCCTGCGAGTCGGCAACGAACACCACTCCGTCGACTCCCTTGAGGATCAGCTTGCGGCTCGCGTCGTAGAAGACCTGCCCGGGGACCGTGTAGAGGTGGAAACGCGTCTTGAACCCACGCACCGTGCCGAGGTCGAGCGGGAGGAAGTCGAAGAAGAGGGTCCGGTCGGTCTCGGTCGCCAGGGAGATCAGCTTCCCTTTCGCCGCCGGGTTGGTCCGGTCGTAGATGTACTGGAGGTTCGTCGTCTTCCCGCAGAGACCGGGACCGTAGTAGACGATCTTGCAGTTGATCTCGCGGGCGGCGTAGTTGATGAAGGTCATCGGCTCGGCACCCTCAGACAATCCCCCGCGTGGCGGGAGCTTTCCTCAGGGCGTCGACGAAGCGTGGCTCTCATGCTCATTCCCGGAAGAGGCTGTCGATGTCCTCGTCGGTGATCTCCGCAAAAGGGGAATCGACTCCGTCCTGCCGCCGCTCTTTCTCCTCCTCGACCTTCCTCTGGATCGTGACGAAGATCCTCTCGAGGTCCTGCGTCGCCTTGCGGACGCGGAGTCTCACGAGGCCGAGGGAGGAGCGTTCGTCGAAGATGATGACGAGGATGACCCTCTGGTCGACGATGGCGATGTAGACGTTGTCTTTCTCCCCCTCGTGGAAGAGGACCGGGAACTCCTTCTCGCCGATCAGCTTCGCGAGGCCGTCCGTCGCGGCGACGTTTCCGGCGGTCAGCGATGCGAGGGAGGTCGTATCGAGGGACTCGAGGTCTCCCTGGGCGGCGATCTGCTGGCCGTTCTTGTCGACGATGAAAACGACCTTCGCCTGGGCGTCTGCCTTGAGCCGCCCGATAACTTCCTTGATCTGCTGGAACTCCTCGTCGAAGAGGACGAAATCCGTCATGTGACGCCGATCCTTGTTAGTGTAACCGATGCTCCCGCGTCACTTTCGCCTAGACCTCCCGCCGCCCCGAGAGGGACCTACCGAGGGTCACCTCGTCGGCGAATTCGATCGCCGCCCCGACGGGAAGGCCAAAGGCGAGGCGGGTGACGCGGATGCCGAGCGGCTTGAGCCGCCGGGTGAGGTAGAGGGCGGTCGCCTCTCCCTCGACGTTCGGGTTCGTCGCCAGGACGACCTCGGTGACCCCCGCGGAGACTCTCTCGAGGAGGCCGGCCACGTGAAGGTCGTCGGGCCCGATCCCGCGGAGCGGTGCCAGGGCCCCTCCGAGGACGTGGTACCGCCCGCGGAACTCCCGCGTCCGCTCCAGGACCTCCACGTCGAACGGCTCCTCCACGACGGCGAGCAGGGCGCCATCTCGCGTCGGGTCGGTGCAGAGAGCACAGGGGTCCTCCTCGGTCAGGGCGTGACAGACGGAGCACGACCGCGTCTTCTCCCGAGCCTCGAGGATGGC
>JACRCS010000938.1 GCA_016218905.1 Deltaproteobacteria bacterium | reverse complement strand
CTTTGTACGCGCTCGTGGCGCTCGGCCTGAATCTCGTCTGCGGGACCATGCGCCTCCTGAACGTGGCGCACGGGGAAGTCCTGATGGTGGGTTCCTACGTCTCGTTCTGGGCGTGTCGCCTGTTCGGGATCGGCCCCCTCCTCTCCGGGGCGGCCGCGATGCTCTTCGGTGCGGCCCTCGGGGCGGCCGTGTACTTCGGCCTGGTGCGGAGGAGCGTGCGCTCCGCGACCTTGGCCGGGCGGATCGAAGGAAACTCGCTCCTGCTCTTCTTCGGCGTCTCCGTGATCCTCCAGAACGTCGCGGCGCTCCTCTTTACGGCGAGCCCGCGCGCCTACTCGTATCTGGGCGAAGTCTTCCACGTGGGGAGCGCTTCCCTGGCGGGGCGGAACCTGGCGGCGTTCTCCGTGGCGGTCGTCGCTTGCGGGGGCGCGACGCTCTTCCTGCGGGGCAGCCGCACCGGGCTGGCCCTGAGGGCGCTGATCCAGCACAGGGAAGCTCCGGCCATCGTGGGAATCGACATCGGCCGGGTCCAGCTGATCAGCCTCTGCATGGGCTTCGCAGCCGCGGGCCTCGCGGGCGCCCTGGTGAGCATGCTGGAGCCGACGAACCCGTTCATGGGCGGGCCCTTCACCATGGCCGCCTTCGTCGTCATCATCCTGGGCGGACTCGGGAACCTGACGGGCAGTCTGGCCGCCGGGCTGCTGCTCGGCGCGGTCGAGACGTACGGCGTCGCCCTGACCTCGCCGACGTACCGGTCCATTTTGATCTACGGTGTCTTCCTCGGCGTGCTCCTCCTCCGGCCCCAGGGCCTGTTCGGACCCGGGAGGGCCGCCCGGTGACGGTCCCGAGGGCGATCGGGGTCGCCGCGGCAATCGCCGTCGTCTCGGCGCTTGCCGCGGCGCCGCGTGTGGCCGGCGACTACCTGATCGGCGTCGGCCTGTCACTCTTCACGTGGGTGGCCCTGACTCAGAGCTGGGCCGTATTCTCGGGGATGTCCGGCTACATCTCCCTGGGACACTCGGTCTTCTACGGGATCGGCGCCTACGTGATGGTGCTGACGTGGCGACAGGTCCCCCTCTGGGCCGGCGGTCTCCTGGCCGGCCTCGCCAGCGGCCTCTTCGCCCTCGCCGTCGGGTACCCGGTCCTCCGCGTCCGCGGGCCGTACTTCGTGATCTTGACCTACGGCCTCGCGGAGCTCGTGAAGTACATGGTCATCAACCTGGAGGCCGCGTTGGGGAAGTCGAGCCGGCTCCTCTTCGGGGCGCCGGGGCTCGAAGAGCTCTATTACGTGATGCTGGGGCTCGCTGCGGCGGCGACGGCCCTCACCGCCGCCGTCCGGGCATCCCGCTTCGGCGGCGGGCTGCGGGCGATCCGCGAAGACGAAGAGGCGGCGGAGACGCTCGGCGTTCCCGCTGCCTGGACGAAGGCGCTCGCCTTCACGTTGTCGGCGGTCGTGCCCGGAGTCGTCGGCGCGGTGATGGCCATGCGCCTCACCTACTTCCAGCCCCTCCAGGTGTTCAGCCCGGCGTTGTCCTTCACGATCGTGACCATGGCCATCGTCGGTGGCAGCGACCGGGCGCCGGGCCCCCTGCTGGGCGTCCTCTTCCTGGGCACGGCGTCCGAGCTCCTCTGGGCCAGCACCCCCGAGATCTACATGATCCTCCTCGGGATCCTCCTGATCGCGTTCGTTCTGCTCGCTCCCGACGGAATCTACGGTCAGATTCTCGGCCGGCGCGGGGGAAAGGGCCCGGAGCCGTGCTCCTCGAGCTCGTAGACGTGACGAAGACCTACGGGGGTCTGGACGCCGTTCACCGGGTCTCGTTCGCCGTGGGGCGAGGGGAGATCGTCGGCCTGATGGGAGCCAACGGGGCCGGAAAGACGACCCTGTTCAAGTTGATCGCGGGCAACGAGAGGCCCACGTCGGGGCGCATCCTCCTCGAGGGCGAGCCCCTCGATGGCCTGCGGCCCGATCAGGTGAGCAGACGCGGCGTGGCGCGCACCTTCCAGGTCGTCCGGCCCTTCCTGGGAATGACCGTGCGGGAGAACGTAGAGATCGCGCTCATGTACGGAACCGCCCGCGAGCGGCGGCGGTCCCTCGCAAGCCGCCGGGCAGTGGAGGTGTTGGAGGAGGTGGGGCTCGCGGAACGGGCGGAGGATCCGGCCGGTACTCTCACGCTGGCCGGCCAGAAGAGGCTCGAGGTCGCCCGCTCGCTCGCCACCGGCGCGCGGCTCCTGCTGCTCGACGAGGTGATGGCGGGCCTGACGCCGACGGAGGTGTCGCAAGCGCTGGAGATGGTGCGGGAGTTCCAGCGAAGGCGCGGGCTTACGCTGCTCGTGATCGAGCACGTCATGGGGGTCCTGATGCGCCTGTGCGGGCGCGTCGTCGTGCTCCACCACGGCAGGAAGCTCGCGGAGGGAACACCGGAGGAAGTCGGACGGAGTCAGGAGGTCCTCGACTCCTATCTGGGAGCGAGCGCGTGAGCGGGACCCTTCTCTCCGTCCGAGAGCTCCACGCGGGCTACGGCTCGGTGCCCGTGCTCCGGGGCGTCTCTCTGGACGTGCGCCCCGGCTCCGTGACGGCCCTCGTAGGGGCGAACGGGGCGGGAAAGACGACCCTGCTGCGAACGGTCGCGGGGCTGCAGCAGGTCGCCAGGGGCGAGCTCCGCCTGGAAGGCCGGGAGATGGCGGGCTGGTCCAGCAGCCGTCGGGTCGAGGCGGGCGTCGTCCTGGTCCCCGAGGGGCGGTGGATCTTCCCGGACTTCACGGTGGAGGAGAACCTCAAGGTCGGGGCGTACGCGTCCCGTGCCCGGGCCGCCGCGGCGGACCGCCTGAAGGAGGTCTACGACCTCTTCCCGCGGCTGCGCGAGAGGCGCAAACAGAAGGGCGGCAGTCTCTCCGGTGGGGAGCAGCAGATGCTGGCGCTGGGAAGGGGACTGATGTCCTGCCCGCGGTTGCTGCTCTTGGACGAGCCGACGCTCGGCCTGGCTCCCCTGCTGGCGAGGCACCTCTTCGAGACCATCGGCGTGATTCGGGACGGAGGAGTCACGGTGCTGCTCTCGGAGCAGGACGTGCGCAGCACGCTCTCCCTGGCGGATTACGCGTACGTGCTCGAAAACGGACGCCTGGCCCTGGAGGGGCCGGGGCCGGCACTGCTCGACGACGCGCAGGTGAGGCAGGCCTATCTCGCCGTGTGAGGTGGAGAAGGGGAGCCCGGAGGAAACTAGTGATCAGTAATCAGTGATCAGTGAGACGGAATACCAAAGACCGAGGACGGATCCTCAAACCCTAAACTGATCAGCGACAACCGACAACCGACAACCGGCAATCGACAACTGGGAAAGGGGTGTCGCCGTGCAGATAGAAGAGCGCTTTCTCATCTCGGCCCCGGTGGACCAGGTGTGGGCCTTCCTCCTCGATACCCAGTCGGTCGCCGACTGCGTGCCCGGCTGTGAGGCCGTGGAGTGCTCCGGAGAGAACTCCTACACGGCCCGCATGAAGGTGAAGGTCGGGCCCATTTCGGCGAACTTCGACGTCCAGATCGACATCACCGAGATGGCCCCTCCGGCGAGGCTCAAATCGGTGATCAAGGGGAAGGACTCGAGGGTCGCCAGCAGCCTGAACGCTTCCACCGTGCTCGACCTGGTGGATCTCGGCTCGGCTGGGACGGAGTTCCATTACCGGACGGACGTCAGCGTCTTCGGCCGGCTGGGCAAGTTCGGCGAGGGCGTGATGAGGGAGAAGGCGCGCGAGTACGGCGAGAGGTTCGCCGCTTCGGTCAAGGAGAAGCTCGAGGGCGGGGGGGCGGCGGAGCCCTCCGGGGATGCCGGAAACGGGGAGGACGGCCGGAGCGTCGGCCGGGTGCGCCGTCTCGTCTCCTGGGCCGCCCGGCTGCCCGGTTGCCGAGCCGCCGCGGGCAAGAACGGCGACTGAGTCGATCGCCAACGAGAGAGGTCAGCATGGAAGAAGTCGAGTATTTCGAGCCGAAGTCGGTCGCAGAGGCCTGTGCACTCCTCGCGGAGCGCGAGAACGCCAAGCTCCTTGCCGGCGGCGCTTCCCTCGGCGCCCTGTTGAAGAGCAAGCTCATCTTTCCCGAGGCGCTGGTCACTCTCAAGTCGGTCCCCGGCCTGAGGGAGATCGAAAGGACCCCCGGGGGGGAGCTCCGGATCGGTGCGCTCTGCCGGCACCGGGAGATCGTCGAGTCTCCCCTCCTCCGGGAGCACTGCAGCGTACTGGCCGAGGCGGGCGCCAAGATCGCCTCGCCCGCGATCCGCAACGTGGGCACCATCGGCGGGAACATCTGCCACGGGGACCCGACGGCCGACTTCCCCCCCGCCCTGATCGCCCTCGGCGCCCAGTTGGAGGTCGTCGGTTCCGGGGGAACGCGCGTCGTCCCCGTCCGGGAGTTCTTCACCGATCACTACGAGACGGTGCTCTCGCCCGACGAGATCGTCGTCTCGATCCGGATTCCTCCGCTTCCGCCGCGGTGCGGGGCTGCTTCCCTCGACCTCACCAAGACCCACAACAGCGTCGCGATCGTGCACGTCGCCGCCCTGGTCGGCGTGGACGAGCGGGGGCGCTGCACGCACGCGGGGCTCGGGGCCGGTGGGGTCGCCTCGACGCCGCTACACATCTCCGAGGCGGCGACTCTGGTGGGCGAGCCGCTCTCGCCCGCCGGGATCGAACGCGTAGCCGAGGCCGCGATGGAGCAGGCCCGCCCTGTATCGAACTCCCACGCGTCGGCGAGCTACCGGAGGGAGATGGTGGGCGTGTTGACGAGGCGGGCCCTGCGGGCCGCGTGGGAGCGGGCCGGGAAGGCCCCGGCGGACATCTCGGCGACGAGAGGGAGGGAAGAGCCGTGAAGCAGGAGATCGAGATCAGCGTCAACGGTTCCCGCGTCCGTCTCGCCGTCGAGCCAGGGAGGACCCTGCTCCAGGTCCTGAGGGAGGACCTGGAGCTGACGGGAACGAAGGAAGGCTGCGGCACGGGCGAGTGCGGCGCCTGCACCGTGCTCCTCGACAACGAGCCCGTCCGCTCGTGTCTGCTCCTGGCCGTGGATGCCAACGGGCGGCAGGTGACGACGATCGAGGGAGTGAGCCGGGACGGTCAGCCGCACCGGATCCAGCAGGCCTTCGTCGACGTCGGAGCCGTCCAGTGCGGCTTCTGCACGCCGGGGATGGTCCTCGTCGCCAAGGCGCTCCTCGACGCGAAGCCTCAGCCGACGGAGGCCGAGATCCGGGAGGCGATCTCCGGCAACCTCTGCCGCTGCACGGGCTACGCGAAGATCGTCAAGGCCATCCAGGCCTGTGGTTAGTTATTAGTTGTCGGTTATCGGTTATTGGGCGTTATGGGACTTATGGGAAGTATGGGAATAATGGGAGAAGTTCGCTCCTTAGTTCCCATAACTCCCATAGCTCCCATAAGTCCCATAAGTCCCATGGCTCCCGATGACCGATAACTGATCACTGTCACGGAAAGGACCCTACGATGTCGTACGCCGTCATCGGAAAGAACGTTCCCAAAGTCGACGCGATGGAGAAGGCGCTCGGACGGGCGGTCTACATCAACGACATGACCCTTCCGGGCATGCTCTACGGAAAGGTCCTCCGGAGCTCCTTCGCCCACGCGCGCATCCTTCACGTCGACGCGACGCGGGCGCTGGAGCTGCCGGGCGTGCGGGCCGTGCTCACGGGCGAAGACCTGCCGGGCGGGCGCATGGGGCCCTTCATCAAGGACGAGCCTGTCCTGGCCGTGGGCAAGGTGCGCTACATCGGCGAGCCCGTGGCGGCCGTGGCGGCGATCGATCCCGACGTCGCGGAGGAGGCCCTGGGCCTGATCGAGGTCGAGTACGAGGAGCTGCCGGCCGTCTTCGACCCCGCGGACGCCTTGGCTCCAGGGGCGCCCCTGATCCACGAAGAGCTGGAGAAGTATCTCGCGATCTTCCCCGCCATCCGGTACGGGAACGTCTGCTCCCAGACGACCATGGTCCAGGGCGACGTGGACGCGGGGTTCCGGCAGGCGGACGTGGTCGTGGAGGAGACCTTCCGGACCCAGATGCACCACCACACCTACATCGAGCCGTCGGGGGCCATCGCCAAGCTCGAGCCGAACGGTCGCTTCACGGTGTGGACGGCCACCCAGGGGGTCTTCCTCACCCAGGCGCGCATCTCGGAGGCGCTCAAGATCCCCATGACGAAGCTCCGGGTGGTCGCCCCGCGGGTCGGCGGGGGCTTCGGAGGGAAGATCGAGCCCCACGTGCAGCCGCTCTGCGTGGCGCTCGCCCAAAAGACGCTGAAGCCCGTAAAGATGGTCTTCACCCGGGAGGAGGAGCTCTCGTGCGGCCGCCCCCGGCACCCGACGACCGTCACCTGCAAGCTCGGCGTGAAGAGGGACGGGACGATCGTCGCCAAGGAGCTGCACGGCATCTTCGACTCCGGGGCGTACGCCGACGACGGCCCCGGCGTGGCGGGCTTCGGAACGCTCATGGGCCGCGGGCCGTACCGGGTTCCGCACTTCAAGCTCGAGGCGCGCTGCGTCTACACGAACAAGGTCAAGACGGGCGCCTTCCGGGGCTTCGGAAACCCGCAGACGACGTTCGCGTCGGAGTCGGTGATGGACATGGCCGCCCGGGAGCTCGGGATGGATCCGCTGGAGTTTCGGCTGAAGAACGCCCTCGGGCCGGGGGATCGCTCCGTCGGCGGCCAGGTGCTCCAGAGCGTGGGGATCCAGGAGTGCCTCGCCAAGGCCGCGGACGCGATCGGGTGGAGCCAGCCCCGGGAGGGGAAGCTCCGGGGGCGGGGGATCGCCTCCGTCAACCACGTCAGCGGACTGCTGACGGTGTCGGCCGTCGTCTCCATGAACGAGGACGGCACCATCTCGCTCAAGGTGGGCACGATGGACATCGGCCAGGGCGCCGACACGACCCTGACGCAGATCTGCGCCGAGGAGCTCGGGGTGGGCATGGAGGACGTCTGCATCGTCTCGGGCGACACGGACGCCGCCCCCTACACCTGGGCGACCACCGCGAGCCGTCTCACCTACACCGCCGGCAATGCCGTGCGGCGCGCTGCGGCGGACGCGAAACGGCAGATCCTGGAGCTCGCCGCGAGCACCCTCGAGGCTTCGCCCGGGGACCTGAAGCTCGCCGGCGGAAGAGTCTCGGTCAAGGGGAGCGAGTCGAAGGGGCTCAGCCTCTTCGAGCTGGGCGCCATCAGCTGCTGGGTGAAGGGCGGCGCGATCGTGGGGCGGAGCTCCTTCATGGTCGAGGAGCCGGTCATGGACCGGAGCGGGTTCGAGGGCTTTCCCTTCGGCACGATGACCGCGTACATTTTCGCCGGACAGACCGCCGAGGTGGAGGTGGACGTGGAGACCGGTGAGGTCAAGGTCCTCCGGGGCGCCGCCGCTCACGACGTGGGTAGGGCCATCAACCCGCAGAACGTCGAGGGCCAGATCGAGGGCGGGTACGCCCAGGGGCTGGGCTTTGCGCTCGTCGAGGAGACGGTCTTCGACCAGGGCAGGGTCGTCAACCCGACGCTCGTCGACTATAAGATCCCGTCCTCGATGGAGGTGCCGCCGATCACGCCCATCATCGTCGAAGCCGCCGACGAGACGGGCCCCTTCGAGGCCAAAGGGGTGGGCGAGCCCGTGCTGGCCGGCGTCGCGCCGGCGGTGGCGAACGCCATCTTCGACGCCGTCGGCGTGCGGATCACCGAGTTGCCGATCACGCCGGAGCGGGTCCGGGAAGCCCTGCGGAAGAGAGGTGGAGAGGAGATCGGCCCATGAAGCCCGCAGTCGACAGCCGCTTCGCCCACCTCTTCGAGCCCCTGAAGGTCGGGAAGCTCACGTCCAGGAACCGCGTCAAGTACGCGGCCTGCTGCATCTCCAACTTCTGCACGCCCGAGGGCTACACCTCCCCTCGGGAGTTCGCCCGCATGGAGTCGATCGCCCGCTGCGACGCCGGGATCATCACGAACCAGGGAGCGTACCCCGACGAGCGGGGGGAAGGGCGGGCGTACCTGCGGCAGCTCGCGCTCTACTCGGACAAGTTCATCCCGTCGCTCTCCAAGGTGGCGGACCTGATCCACCGCCACGACGCGATCGCCTGCCAGCAGATCCTTCACGGCGGGCGCTACGGGGGCATCGAGCTCGACTACTGTCTGCAGCCGTCGAGCACGCCCCAGAGCCTGAAGCACTTCCGGCCTCCCCGGGAGATGACCCGCGCCGACATCCGCAGGGCCATCGACGACCACGTCCAGGCCTGCCGCCGCGCGGTGCAGGCGGGCTTCGACATGGTGGAGGTCACGAGCTTCATGGGCTATTTGTTGGCCGGCTTCCTGTCGCCCTAGACGAACCAGGGCACCGACGAGTACGGCGGCTCGCTGGAGAACCGCTGCCGCTTCATGACCGAGCTGATCGCCGAGATCAAGCACCTCCTCCCCGAGACGCCTCTCGTCGTCCGCCTGAACGGGGTGGAGCTCATGGACGAGTACGGGGGCAACTCCCAGGAGGAGTGCCTCGAGATCATGAAGGTCGCCGAACGGGCCGGCTGCGACATGATCTCTCTCGTCATCGGCTGGCACGAATCGCGGCAGGGGGCCCTCGGGCGCGACGTGCCGAGCGACGGGTGGGTCCCCGTTTCGGCCGCGGCCAAGAGGGAGCTCGGGATCCCGGTGGCCTTCGGGCCGCGCCTGGCCGACCCGTTCCTCGCCGAGCGGGCCATCGCCGAGGGGAAGATGGACCTCTGGGAGGTGTGCCGGCCCCTGCTCGCCGACCCCCAGGCCATCGTGAAGGTCCGCGACGGGCGGCCGGAGGAGATCCGCCCCTGCATCGGCGACCTCACCTGCCTCGCGCACCTCTTCTCGGACATCCCGTACAAGTGCACCATGAACCCCCGGCTGGGCCACGAGGTCGAGCCGGAGTACGACCTCACCCGGGCCGTGCGCTCGAAGAGGATCGTCGTCGCCGGCGCCGGGCCGGCCGGGCTCGAGTTCGCCATCACCGCGGCGCAGCGGGGCCACGACGTCACCGTCTACGAGGTCGGGGACCGGATCGGCGGGCAGACGACCGCAGCCCTGCGGGAGCTCAGCGGCCCGGAGTCGATGCGCCGCGCCCACGACTTCTACGGGACCATGGTCGCCAAGCACGGCGTGAAGCTCGTCCTGGGGACCCCGGTGACGCCCACCCTGGTCAAGAAGCTGAAGCCCGACGTCCTCGTCGTGGCTACCGGCGTTCGGTTGCCGCCGCTGCCCTTCGCCGCCGTCGGCCTTCCGACCCTGTCGGCCCTCGCGTTCATGGAGGGCGGCCTGGAAGCGAACGAGGTGGGGGACCGGGTCCTCGTGGTCTCCAGCGAGCGGCTCGGCCTCGTCACGGCCGAGTACCTGGCAACGAACGGCAGGAAGGTGACCCTCCTCGAGGAGGGGAAGCAGTGGGGGCGGGACCTGGGCATCACGTTCCGCTGGCGCCACAAGAAGTGGCTCGACGAGCTCGGCGTCCGCGTCCTCTCCGAGGCCCACCCCCTCGGCGTGGAGACCGGCGGCCTCCGGGTGCGGCTCGCCACCGGGAACGAGGAGGTCCTCGGGACGGACACGATCGTCTGCGCCGGGCCGCGCCGCTCCGAGCAGGACCTGCTCGTCAGCTGCGAGTACCTGTGCGACGAGGTCTACATCGTCGGGGACGCGGTGGTGCCCCGAGACATGCACAACGCGATTCGGGACGGGTATCGCCTGGGCGTGCGAACCTAACCTCATCGAGGAGGAGAGCCCTTGATCGGGATCGAGAAGATCGACCACATCTGTATCGCCGTGAGGGATCTGGAGAAGGCCAAGACCGTCTGGGAGCCCTTCCTGGGGAAGAGCCGACCGGACCTGGAGTACCGGCACGAGGCGGAGGCCATCGACGTCGCGCGCTACTACGTGGGCGAGGTCGGCTACGAGCTGATGTCCTCCACGCGCGAGGGGAGCGACGTGGACCGCTTCCTCAAGAAGCGGGGAGAGGGCGTGATGCTCGTCTCGTTCAAGGTGCCGGACACGGTCGAGGCCATGAAGAAGCTCGCGGACGCGGGCTTTCAGATGCTCGACAAGACTCCGCGCGTCTGGGAGAAGAGCCGGTACGCGTTCCTGAACCCGGCCTTCATGAACGGCGTCCTCGTCGAGGTGATCGATTAGGAAGGGCCGGCAGGAGGAACCATGACCGAGGGTAGCGGCTTCCCGAGTCCCCACGAGGTGCCGACCATCCCGGGCACCGAGGGGTGGGAGCGGATGTTTCCGTACTACTACCGCTTCTCGAAGGAGGACCCGGAGCGGAGGGCCTACGAGGAGTCGATGTTCTGGTTCCACGACGGCCTCCACTACCCGGAGGCGGTCTATCCCTTCGACCTCATCTGGGACGAGGCGTGGTATCTCGCGCTCTCCCAGTACAACACCCGGGTCTTCATGGTACCCCCGGCCAACGGCATCGATCACCGCCTGATCAACGGCCGCGTCTACATCACCCCGGTGCCCGTGAAGGACCCCGAGGAGGTCGGCCGCCGGGTCGGGCACTTCCTGGAGCGGGCGGGGTACTACTACCGGAACTGGGACGACCTCTACGAGCAGTGGGAGGTCAAGATCAACCGGGTGATCAAGGAACTGGACGAGCTGAAGATCCCGGCGCTCCCCGAGATGGAGGACCTCTCGGTCGTCCGGAGCGGCGCCGGCAAGAGCTCGGCCTACGACCTGCTGGAGACGTACGACAAGCTGATCAGTCTCGGGATCCTGGCGTGGCAGTACCACTTCGAGTTCCTGAACCTCGGGTACGCGGCCTACGTCACGCTCCTGAACTTCTGCGAAACGGCCTTCCCGGGCATCCCCATCCAGCGGGTCACCCAGATGGTGAGCGGGATCGACGTCATCCTCTACCAGCCCGACGAGGAGCTGAAGACCCTCGCGCGGCTCGCCTGCGACCTCCGGATCGAGGAGGAGCTCCTCCGGGAGAGGCCGTGCGAAGAGCTCATGGCGTGGCTCAAGACTTCCCCGGACGGGCGCATCTGGGAGCAGAGGTTCGAGGCGGCCAAGTACCCGTGGTTCTACATCTCGACCGGGACGGGCTGGTTCCACCACGACCCCTCCTGGCTCGACAACCTCGAGGTGCCCCTGGCCTCCATCCGCCTCTACATCCAGAAGGTGAAGGCGGGCGAAGGGCTCCGCCGGCCCATCGGCGAGCTCAAACGGGAGCGGGACCGGATCGTCTCCGAGTACCGGGAGCTCCTGGACGACGACTCCGCGAGGGAGACCTTCGACGATCTGGTAGCCACGGCCCAGCGGGTCTTTCCCTACGTGGAGAGCCACATCTTCTACGTGGAGCACTGGTTCCACTCGATCTTCTGGAACAAGATGCGCGACCTCTCCCGCCGCTTCGTGGCCGCCGGCTTCTGGGACGACGTGGAAGACATCTGGCTTCTCAACCGGCACGAGATCAAGCAGGCCTTGTGGGACCTCGTGACGGCGTGGGCCACGGGTACGAAGCCCTACGGGAAGCTCCAGTGGGGCCCCGAGATCGCCTGGCGCAAGGGGGTCATGGAGAAGTTTCGGGACTGGACGCCCCCGCCCGCGGTCGGAACGCCGCCGGAGGTGATCACCGAGCCCTTCACCATCGCGCTGTGGGGCATCACCGGCAAATCGATGGCCGCCTGGTCGAAGAGGAGGAGTCTCCCGGAAAGAGAGGGGGCCGCGCTCGAGGGCTTCTCCGGAAGCCCCGGGTTGGTGGAAGGTCCGGTTCGGGTCTGCCGCACCGTGGCGGAGATCGCCGGCCTCCAGGACGGAGAGGTCCTGGTGTGCCCGACCACGAGCCCGAGCTGGGCGACCGCCTTTACGAAGATCAAGGCCGCCGTCACCGACGTGGGCGGAATCATGTGTCACGCGGCCATCGTCTGCCGAGAGTACGGCCTTCCGGCGGTCGTGGGCACGGGGACGGCGACCCGGGTGCTCAAGACCGGCCAGCGGGTGCGCGTGGACGGTACGGCGGGAACGGTCACCCTCCTGGGACCCGCGGGTTGAAGGGATCGACCACCATGTCGTCAGCCACCCCGTTCGAGACGATCCGCTGGTTCGACGAGTGCGGTCGGGACGACGCGACCCTCGTCGGGGGCAAGTGCGCGAGCCTGGGAGAGCTTTTGAAAGCGGGGATCCGAGTCCCCTCCGGCTTCGCCGTCACCACCGACGCCTACCACGACTTCCTGGTCCGGACGGGGATCAAGGACCCCATCTGCGAAGTCGTTCGCGGCACGCGTGAAGGGGTGGTCCTGGAGCGGGTGGGCGAGAGGGCACGCGCCATGATCCGGGAGGCCGGCGTTCCGGAAGAGACCGGGCGAGCCGTTCGAGCGGCCTATCGAGAGCTCTGCGATCGCTGCGGAACCCGGGATCTGCCCGTCGCCGTTCGTTCCAGCGCCACCCTCGAGGACCTGGCGGACGCGTCCTTCGCCGGCCAGCAGGACACGTACCTCTGGGTCCGGGGCGAGGAAGCCGTGGTGAAGCGCGTGTCGTTCTGCTGGGCGAGCCTCTTCTCGGATCGCGTGATCGCGTATCGGGAAGAGAAGGGCTTCACCCACGAGAACGTGCGGATCGCGGTCGGCGTGCAGACGATGGTGAAGGCCCGCAGCTCGGGCGTGCTCTTCACGCTGAATCCGGTCAACGGCGATCGGTCCAAGGTGGCGATCAACTCGGCGTGGGGGTTCGGAGAGGGCGTCGTCTCGGGAGCCATCACCCCCGACGAGTTCCTCGTGGACAAGGTCACGAGGGACATCCTCCAGCGGAAGGTGGTCTGCAAGCCCTCCGCCTTTCAGGTGGACCCTTTGGGTCGGGGTCTGCACGTGGCGCGGGTGTCGGCCGAGAGCCAGGCCCTGCCTTCTCTGCGGGACGAGGAGATCCAGGAGCTGGCGCGAGTGGCCCGGCTCATAGAGCGACACTACGGCAGGCCCATGGACGTCGAGTGGGCCCTGGACGATGCGCTCGCCTTCCCGGCAAATCTCATGATCCTGCAGGCGCGGCCGGAGACGGTCTGGGCGCTCAAGAAGAGCTCGTGCGCCCTCGAGGGGGCACGGTCGAAGTCCGCCTTGGAAGCGATCGTCGGAAGCCTCGTCGCGGGCGTCGCCGTCTCGCCCAAGAACCCCTGAAGGGACGATCGGGAAGCCGGTCCCGTGCGACCGGTCCCGAGAAAGGCGCAAACATGCCACTCCCGAGCCTGGAATACGCCGCGCCGGATACCTTGCGGGGACTCCTCTCGCTTCTGCGGGAGCGAGGCCAGGAAGCCAAGGTGATCGCGGGAGGGACCGACCTGCTTCCTTCCCTGAAGCAGGGCCTGCTCCGTCCCAGGTGCCTGCTCTCCCCCGAGAAGGTTCCCGGCCTGGCGGGGATCGAGTTCACGGAGGAGGCCGGGCTGCGCGTGGGACCTCTGACGAAGCTGAGGACACTGGAGACGAGCGAAGTCGTCTCGGAGCGCTACCCGCTCCTCCGGGACGCGGCAAGGGCGGTGGGTTCTCCCCAGCTGCGGCACATGGGGACCGTGGGAGGCAATCTCCTGCTGGATACGCGGTGCTGCTACTACAACCAGTCGGAGGCGTGGCGGAGCTCCCGCCCCACGTGCCTCAAAATGGGGGGGAAGACGTGCAACGCGGTCGGCGGCGGTGGCCGGTGCTTCGCCGTCTTCAGCGGGGACCTGGCCCCGGCGCTGCTCGCCCTGGACGCCTCGGTGACGGTCGCGTCCGCGGGGGCGATGAAGACCGTCCCCCTCCGCGAGCTCTACTCGGGGGACGGGAAAGCTCCCTTCCATCTCGCCGAGGACGAGCTGCTGCTGAACATCCACGTGCCGCCCTCCTCCCGAGGAGCCTGGTCGGCCTACTACAAGCACCGCACCCGGCAGGCGATCGACTTCCCGCTCGCCAGCGTCGCCGCCTCGCTCCTCGTCGATCCGGCAGACCGGACGTGCCGCCGCGCGCGGATCGCGCTCGGCGGCATCGGCCCCGGACCCCTCGAAGTGG
>JACRCS010000937.1 GCA_016218905.1 Deltaproteobacteria bacterium | reverse complement strand
GCCGACATGGGCAAGCTCCTGGCCTTCATGTTCGCGGTGAACCTGATCATGGCGATGACCGCCCTACCCGCGCTGGCCATGGTCTTGGAGTGGCTCTTCCCGCGCCGGCGCCGGGCGCACCTGCCGTCGGTGCTGGCTCACTGAAAGCGCGGTTGCGGGCCCAACAAAGAAACCGAGACGCAGACCCGTTGAAGGAATGACCAAGATGCTCCAGAAGGCAAGAAGGCTCCTCGTTCCCGCCGCGCTCCTCCTGCCCCTGGCCGCGGGCCAGGCCCCCGGCCAGGAAGCCGCGGGGCCGCCCGGACTGAAGACCCTACCGGCCGAGCACGGCCCGGCCGCCTTCTCCGCCATGATGCTCGGCGTCGCCCGGGCCGGGAAGCGGATCGTCGCCGTCGGGGACCACGGCATCGTGCTCCTCTCCGACGACGGCGGAAAGAGCTTCCGCCAGGCGCGAACCGTGCCCGTGCGCTCGACCCTGACCTCGGTCTCTTTCGCGGACGAGAAGCGCGGCTGGGCCGCGGGGCACTGGGGCGTCATCATCGCAACCGTGGACGGCGGCGACACCTGGCAGCTTCAACGCTCCGAAACCTCTCTCGACCAGCCGCTCTTCTCTCTCTACTTCAAGGACAAGGACCGGGGGTGGGCCGTGGGGCTGTGGTCGCTGGTGCTCGCAACCCAGGACGGGGGCAGAAGCTGGAAGAAGGTGCAGCTGCCTGCGCCGCCCGGGGGCGGCAAGACCGACCGGAACCTCTTCCGGGTCTTCGCGAGCGCCAAAGGCACCCTGCTGATCGCGGCCGAGCAGGGAACGGTGCTCCGCTCGAACGACGGGCTTTCCTGGGAGTACGCGAGCACGGGTTACAAGGGGAGCTTCTGGGCCGGGACGGGCTTGCCCGACGGGACCCTCGTCGTGGCCGGGCTGCGGGGAACGATCTACCGGAGCCGGGATGACGGGAAGAGCTGGACCCCCTGCGAGACCGAGGCCAAGAGCTCCATCACGGACTTGCTCGCCGTCGGGGGGAAGGTCTACGCCGTGGCCCTTGACGGCGTCTCTCTGGAGAGTACCGACCGGGGAGCGACCTTCCGGGCCACGCAGCGGCAGGACCGGGCCCCTCTCACCGCTCTGACTGCCGGCGAGGATGGAAGACTCGTAGCCTTCTCGAAGCAAGGGGTCGTCGAAGACTTCGCCCATCCGCTGGAGGATCTTCTCGCCGTCAAGGGGAGGGGTTCGCAGCGTTAATTTAACCCGACTTTCTGGTTCCGCCCGCTCGCGAGAAGGGTTTCCGGGTCGAGGCCGGGTACGCCAAAACGGCGGCGGCGAGCACGGCGTATCAGCCATTCCCGGACAGCACACGGCGAAGAACGGCGTCCAACGCTTCCGGGCTGAACGGCTTCGACAGGTAGTCGTCCATCCCTGCCGCGAGGAACCGCTCCCGATCGCCGCGAATGGCATGCGCCGTAATCCCGATCACCGGCAGGTCTCGGGGGCAGCCGTCTACGGTACCCGCGCGGATTCGCCGAGTCGCCTCGCTCCCGTCGAGCTTCGGCATCTGAACGTCCATCAAGACCGCGTCGAAGCGATCCGTCGAGAGTGCCCTCAGAGCTTCTTCTCCATCGGACGCGAGCACGGATTCGTGCCCGAGCCGCCGGAGGAGCTCTTGGGCGAAAACCTGATTCAGGGGGTTGTCCTCAGCGATCAGGATCCGGAGCTTTTCGGCTCCCACTTGCGGGACGTGCTCGACTCCGGGCTGGAGTTCCTCGCGCTCGGCCGTCCCGAACTCCGCCGTGAACTGAAAGAGGCTTCCGCGGCCCGGCTCGCTGTCCGCCCAGATCCGGCCGCCCATAAGCTCCACGAGTTGCTTCGCGATGGAAAGCCCGAGGCCCGTGCCGCCGTACTTCGCATGGGTGGAACGGGTCGCGCCGGAGAAGCTGTCGAAGATCGAGCAGAGGTTCTCGGGCGCGATGCCGAGGCCGCTGTCGCGGATCGCGAACAGGAGCCGCGCGCGCCCGGGTTCGCACGGCCCTCCCGAGGGCTGGACCGTGACCTCGACTTCGCCCTTGTCGGTGAACTTGACCGCGTTCCCGACGAGGTTCGTGAGCACCTGCCGCAGGCGCCCCTCGTCCCCGAGCACCGAGGCAGGGAGATCCGAGCTGACCCGGTGGTGCAGCCGAACGCCCTTGCGGTCCGCCGTGTGACGCAGCGGCGCCACCATGTCGCCGAGGAGGGCGCGGAGGTCGAAGGGTTTCTCGACGAGCTCGGCGCGTCCGGCCTCGATCCTCGCGATGTCGAGGATGTCGTTGATGATCTCCAGCAGGCCCTTGGCAGCCTGCTTCGAGAGGCCGAGGAAGTCGTGCGCCCGCTGCGGCAGTTCGGGCTCCATGAGGGCGAGCTCGGTCATCCCCATGATGCCGTTCATGGGCGTGCGGATCTCGTGGGACATGCGGGCGAGGAACTCGCTCTTCGCGTGGTTGGCGGCTTCCGCCGCTTCCTTGGCCGCCCGCAACTCCTGCTCGGCGCGGACGCGTTGCATCGCCGTCGCGACCTCGTCGGCGACCGTACGCATCACGTCGATGTCGTCATCGGAGAACCACGAGCGGGCCTTCGTGCCAAACGAGAGCGTCCCGATGAGGCGACCCTGCCCGACAAGCGGATGGCAGCAGTAGGCCTGGATCCCGTACGAGGCGATGAGTTCGGTCCTGGGGTCGGCGACGTTCCGGATGTCCTCGACGATGATCCGGTGCCCTTCCTGTGCGACGCAGCCGCAGACGGCGACCCCGTAGTCGAGCCACTCGATACGGCGGGCCTCCTCCTCGGGGATGCCGGCGCAGGCGTTCAGGCGAAGACGTCCTACCTCGTCATCCGCGAGGAAGTTGAAAAAGGCCTGGCAGTCCAGGTGCTCCATCACCTCCCGGCAGAGCTCCTCGACGACCTCCTGGGGGTTTTCGGACGCGAGAAGCTGCCCCGCGGTGCGGGAGAGCAGGCGGAAGCGCTCCCCGCCCTTGCGGACCCTCTCCTCGGCCTCCTTCCGCTCGGTGACGTCGCGCGTCGTTCCCGCGACGACCTCGACCTCCCCGTCGGCGCCGAGCACGGGCGTGAAGATGTACTCGTAGACCCCGAAGATCCCGGTGAGCGGCGCGCGGAAGGGCACCTCGCCCTTGATGGGGCGCTTCGTCTCGATCACCTGGGCGATTTCGCGCATGTGCATGTCGTGGTGCCACTGCTCGTAGCCGAGCTCGCGGTAGGTCTTGCCGACGACGTCCGGGAGCGCCATGCCCGAGACCTCCAGAAGGCGGCGGTTGGCGTAGAGGAACCGCCCCTGCAGGTCGAAGAGGTAGACGAAGTCGGGCGTGGTCGACGCGACGCACTCGAAGAGCCGGACCTGCCGCTCGTAGCGCTCCAGCGACTCGCGCAACGCTTCCTCGGCCCGCATCCCCTCGGTGATATCCCGAACGACCGAGACCGATCCGATGACGTTCCCTTCGGCGTCCCTCACGGGCGCGGAGCTGACCTGACGGTGGCGCAGTTCGCCCGTCGCCGGGGTTCGGACGATCTCGCCCTCGTTCTTGATCACCTCGCCGTACAAGGCGCGCAGCGGCGGAGCCTCCTCGATCGGCCGAGGGCTTCCGTCGGACCGGTACACCTCGAAGCGTGCCGCGACGTCTTCGACCTCTTCGCCTGCCGAAACCGTCGAACCGAACTGTTGCCCCACGGACGGATTGACGAGGGTGAGTCTCTTGTCGGCGTCGGCATACCAGATTTCATCGCTGACGCTGTTCAGGAGCGCCGCCAGCCGGTCTCTCTCCTCCTGAACGGTAGCGGCCAGGCGTTGTCGCTCCTCCTCGGCACGCCGTTTCTCGGTCACATCGTGGCACACCAGCACTGCGCCGATCACGAGGCCTGCTGCATTGATGATGGGGGCCGCGCTGTCTTCGACGGGGATGGACCGGCCGTCTCGGGCAACGACAGCCGCGTGGTTCGCCAAGGGAATGGCGCGGCCCTCGCGCAGGACGCGCGCCACCGGATCCGGGAGCGGCTCGCCGGTCTGTTCGTTCACCACCGGGAACACGGCATGGAGAAGCTGGCCCGCTGCTTCTCCGGCTGCCCACCCGGTAAGCCGCTCGGCCACCGGGTTCATGAACGTGACGCGCCCCTCGGCGTCCGTGGCGATTACGGCGTCGCCGATGCTGGTCAGGGTGACGCGAAGCCACTCGCGCTGGTCGCGAAGTTGCCGGTCGGCCTGGTGCTTATAGAGGGCGAGCTCTACCTGGGTCGCGAGTTCCCGTTCCTCGAAGGGCTTGAGGACGTAACCCGAGGGTCCGGTGACCTTCGCACGGGCGAGCGTCGCGGCGTCCGAGTGCGCCGTCAGGTAGACGACCGGTACGTCCCGCTCCCGGCGGATCGCCTCCGCCGCCTCGATGCCGTCCATCGGCCCAGCGAGCCAGATGTCCATCAGCACGATCTGCGGCTCGAGCTGGTCGGCCAGTTCTATGGCCTCCTGGCCGCTGGCCGCAGTTCCCACGACGTCGTACCCTAGACGTCTGAGCTGCCGTTCCAGGTCCGTGGCGACGATGCTTTCGTCTTCTACGATGAGAACGCTCTGCCCGCTCATGCCTTCCTTCCTTCGAAGGTCACCGTGAACTCCGCACCTCCGTCGCTTCTCGCTTCCACAGTGCCGTGGAGCTGCTTCGAGAGCATCTGTACGAGACTCAGTCCCAGCGAGGGCGCCTGCCGCCAATCGAGACCCTCAGGGAGCCCGACGCCATTGTCCTTCACCCGGAGGCTTACGACGCCCTCGGAAGGTGAAGAG
>JACRCS010000941.1 GCA_016218905.1 Deltaproteobacteria bacterium | reverse complement strand
GTTCACCGCTCCGCCCCCGCACCGCCAAGGGGATCGGCGGAGGAGTCCGAGAGGCAGGTATGCCAGAGAACGCGCAGGGTCTCACGAGCCGCGAGACGGTCGGCGCCACCGCCGCGGTTCGCTCTTCGCAGGGCGATCCGATGGGACAGACCGCGTACGTCCCCGCACTCCGTTTCCATGCTCTGACAGGTCTCTTCGACCCTCTCATGCGGTTCGTCATGAGGGACGAACAGCTACGGAGACTGACCCTGTCCCTCCTTCGCCCTGAGCCGGCAGAGCGCGTGATCGACATCGGATGCGGGACCGGCTCCCTGGCGGTCCGGCTGAAACAGGAGCATCCCCGCGCAACCGTCGTCGGCTACGACATTGACCCGGTGGCTCTCGCCATCGCAGAGAAGAAATCCCGGGCAGCGCAGGTCTCCGTGACGTGGGGCCGCGGCCCTGCCGACGATCCGGCCTTTCCTGATCAGTCGTTCGACCTCGTGACCTCCTCACTTCTCCTCCACCACCTTCTTCCCTCCGGAAAACGAGCCGCCCTCGCGGCGGCGTTGCGGCTCCTCAAGCCGGGAGGGCGCCTCGTCCTCGTCGACTTCACCCGTCCGGAAGGGCGCCTCCGCGCGCTCTCCTTCGCATTCGTCCGCGCACTCGACGGTCGCCGGGAAACCGAGGACCACGCCAGGGGCCGACTACCGGCCATCGTCGAGGAAGCGGGTTTCGCGAACGTGGTCGAGCGTCTGCGTCTGAACACGGCCTTCGGGACCATCGGATTCCTCACCGCGTATAAGCCGCGATCCGGGTGGGCTCCGTGAAAAGCCTCCGGACCCGAATTCGATGGTGGGTCGTGGCGTCGACGACCATCACGGTCGGGCTCGTCACGGCTCTCGGCGTCATCGAGGATCGCCGGCAGATCGAACGTGCGGAGGTCGCATACCTCTCAGGATTCCTCGAGCACCTCTCCGCCATGCCCGAATTTCGAGGCGACTCCGGCACCGTGCGGTCGCACCTCCGGATGCTTGCCCCGTCTTTCGAGCGTGCGGGGGGCCGGCTCGACCTCCTCCCGCTCTCTTCGGCGTCGCAGGCGCCCTCGGGCTCAGGGATCGTGGCCTGCCAGGCGCTGGACCTTTCCGACGGCCGGTGGACGCTTCATTACTGGAGCGACGGCCGATTCGTACGCGACAGGTTCCGAAGCGCACTAGCGATCCAGCTTCTTCAGGCCGCGCTGACGATCGCCGGCCTCGTCGGGGGCATCGAGTGGATCCTCCGGCGAAGCCTCCTCGGACCGCTCAGCACGATGTCTCGGCAGATCGAGCGGATCACGGAGGGCGGGGGCTGGCTCGCGAGCGTCCCTGCGACGGATCTCGAGCTCGACCGGCTCACGAAGGCCCTGCGAGCACTGGGGCCGGGACTCGAGGAGCAGACCCGCCAGTGGATCGCCACCGAACGGCGCTGCGCCGTCGCCGCGTCCCTCTCCGGCATCCGCGAGCGAACGCTCGGACCTCTGAGGAGCGCTCATCTGGAGCTGAGTCAGCTGGAAGCGGGCTCCGTACGCGACGCCGAGACGAAGCGACGACTTCGGCGGGCCGCCCGCTCCATTGAGGAGCTATCCGCGGCGCTCGCGGAATCTGACGCGCAGTGGTTCCCGCCGAGTGTCGGCGAGGGCAAGGCCGCTTCGAGCGTCGCCCGGAGAAGCGCATGACGCCCCCGCACCGGAGAATCGTAGCGGAGCTCTCCGACGGCACAGCAGAAGCGTATGACGAGATCCTCTTCGCAGCGACCCGCGGCGCAGACCGCCGCTGGAAGGAGGCGCTCCTGGCGCACTTCGACGCTCCCGCACGGGTTCTCGACCTCGCCTGCGGCACCGGGACCCTCACGTTCATGATTCGCGATCGCTTCCCCGAGGCGGAGGTCGTCGGTATGGACGTCTCGGTCGAGCGTCTCGACCACGCGCTGAAGCGGGCGCATCTCCGACGGGACCATCGGGCCCGTTTCGTCCTGGGCTCCTTCGAACGCGTCGTCCATGCCGGACGGTTCGACGCCGTTACGAGCTGCTACCTCCCGAAGCACGCAGACCTCCCCCGGCTCGTCTCGCGGTTGAGATCGTTCTTGAATCCGGGCGGGCTCGTCGTCATGCACGACCTCACGTACCCGGAGCACCCTGTCGTCCGCAAGGCATGGACGCGCCACTGCCAGCGGCTCCGCAATACCGCGCTGAACGAGTGGCCCGCGGCGATTCGGGTGTTCGAAGAGCTGCCCGACATCGTCCGCCGCTCCACCTGGGTCGACGAGCTCACCATGCTCCTCGTCGCGCACGGTTTCAGCGGCGTCGCCGTCGAGCGGCTCGGCCGGGGGACCTCCGCGCTCGTCCTCGGCCGCCTTCCCTAAGGGTAATCGCGCGACACCGGGGCAAGGCCATATCCCGCTCGCTCTTTGATGGGCGAACGCCCCGCTGGCGGAAGTCGTCAGTGGCCGGACGGCTTCGATTCGGCTCCGCGGGACGCTGCCAGCCTCGCTTCGACCTGCATCAGCTTCGCCTCCATCGCTCGGATCTCGTCCTGCGAAAAGCCGAGAGGATTCGTCGTCCCAGCAGCCCTGAGCGCCTTTCTCAGTGAGGCCGCTGCGGCGAGCTCCTGGCCGGCAGCGAGGTAGCGTTCGACGCCCTCTTCCTGGTATCGGCGGACACGGGCCTGGATGACCCGGTCCGGCGAGTGCGCCCCGAACCCGAGAATGGCGTAGGCCAGTCCGTGCACGGTCTCGAACTCCTCCGCCCTGAGCGCCTTCAGCTCGTCGAGCTCGAGGTCGAGCCGGGCTCGATCGGCGCGTCGGGCGGCCTCGCGGGCCGCGGTGGCGCGGG
>JACRCS010000079.1 GCA_016218905.1 Deltaproteobacteria bacterium | reverse complement strand
TCACCGACCGCCTCCCGCTCGCGCTGAGACCGCGAGGAGCATGTCGCCGGCAGACAGGCTCGCGACCGCCGCCCGCCGCGTTGCCGCCGCCTCGCGCGTCGCGACGACGCTGACGCCACACAAGAGGAGTCCCGTGAAGGTCAGTACCGGCAGGAACCGCCAGGCGAGCTGCCCGATCGGATACTGCTCGGTAAGCCGGGTCCCGGCGACCGCCCGGACGCGGGCCCCGAGGAAGGGTGAGGGAAGAGGCAGCTCCCCCTCCCGCGAGGCGGCGGCGGCGAGGACCCTCCGTAGAACGGCGTCCTTCGGCACCACTTTCATGAGACACCTCCGAGGGCCCGGCGCAGCTTCGTCCGCGCGCGGAAAGCCCTGACTTTGACGTTGGGGATCGACCAGCCGGTGAGCCGGGCCACCTCTCTTACGGGGAGCTCCTCGAGGGCCGTGAGTGTGAGGACGAGCCGCTCCTCGGGCGCGAGGCGCGCGAGGAGCTGCTCGGCCGTGATCCGCGCCAGCTCGCTCTCGTTCCCCGCCGGCGAGGCGAGCAAATCGAGGACCGAGGCCTCGTCGATGGCCGACTCGGGCCTGGCTCGCTGGCGTCGCAGCTGGTCGTAGCTTGCATTGACGGCAATCCGGGTGAGCCAGTGGCCGAAAGGGCGCTCGCCGCGGAAGCCGTCCAGAGAAAGGAACGCCTTGAGGAACGCCTCCTGGTCGACCTCCTCGACCTCCTCCGGCCGCCGGAAGAACCTCCCCGCGAGGCGGAGGAGGCGCGGCTGGTGCCTGCGGACGAGCTCGTCGAAAGCCTCCCCGTCCCCGCGTGCCGCGTTCGCGGCAAGCGATCCGTCCGAGACCTCGATCGCGGGGCCGCGCACGTCGCGAGGATAGTCTGGACTTCCCGGGCACGGCATCCTCCTTCCGTCGGCTCGCGTCGCCGCTCGCGGGCGGCTTCCTACGAAAGACGGTGCGGCCGCGGTCGCGGTTACACGCCGGGCGAAGGGACCCGCCTCGCGCAGCGTTTGTAACCGCCGCCGGCCCAGGTACGTCTTCTCCCACAGAGAAGGAGTGACGATGAGACTGACCCGATTTGCGCTGACGCTCGTCCTGGCCGCCGTCCTGGCGCCCGTCCCGGCCCTGGCCGGCTTCACGGGAGCCGATGTCCTGATACCGGCCGTCGCCCGCATCGCCGGAGCGGGAGGGGCCCAGTTCACTTCGACCGTCTGGGTCACGAATCTCTCCCAGTCCAGCACGGCCACGATCGAGGCAAGGCTCTACCTCCAGGGCCAGCCGAACCCTCAACCGCAGGTGAAAGCTCTCACTCTCACCCCCGGTGAATCGCGCGTCTACCAGAACGTCGTGACGGACCTCTTTGGGCTGACCTCGGCTTCCGGGGCGCTTCGATTCGTCTCGACAACCCGCCTTCTCGTCTCGTCGCGAACCTACGACCTGCCGTCGGGCTCCTCCCTGCGAGACACGAAGGGGCTCTTCTTCGGCGCCATCCCCGCCTCGTTCGCCGTCGTCGCGGGAGAGACTGCCCATCTCCAGGGCGTCGTCACCGGGAACGACTTCCGCTACAACTTCGGATTCGTCGAGCTCACCGGAGGGACCGTCAAGGTCCGCGCCACGCTCCGCTCCGCGACCGGCGCTGAGGTCGCATCGAAGGAGTACGAGCTCGCGGCCGGCGAGGCCCGGCAGCTGTCGGTCTCCGACCTCGACGGGGCCTCGCACGACAACGCGAGGCTCGAGGCGACCGTCGTCTCGGGAAGCGGTTCGGTCCTCGTCTACGGCACGCAGATCGCGAACGGCTCCCAGGACTCGGCCGGGTTCGAGATGAGCTTCAAGGACGGTCTCCTCGTCGGGGCCGAGGCCTCCGCCGCGGAAGAGCTGGCGGCGAGCGCCGCCTACACGAGCGCCACGGTCGCAAGCGGCACCTTCGACCTGGCCCCGCGCGTGCAAGTCGGGACCGGCGGCCTCGCGACGCTCGCCGAGCCGCCGTTCACCGGCAGCTGGGACGAGGCGACGGGGACCTGGACGATCTCGATCCGCCTCGAGAGCGGGCAGCAGGCCTCGTTCGCGCTCCAGTTCCGGGCCGCCTCCGGAACACCGATGAAGCTCTACCGCCCCACCGAGACGAGCTCGATCTGGGCGCAGGGGACGGCCGCGGGCCTGCAGGGGGCGCTCGACTTCGACCTCGTCGTGGGGGGGGTCATGCAGGGGGTCACCGCCCTGACGGTGAGCGGGACCGGACGCGGGACGTATCAGGGCGCCTCGGGCGACGTCACGGTGGCGAACGTGGTGATCCCGAAAACCACGGGCGCCTATCCGACGAGCGGGACGGTCACGGTGGTCTCGGGCGGGATCACGGTCACCGTCACCTTCAACGGAACTCAATATGCGCAGGGGTCCTACGTCTATCGGAACAAGACCGTCACCTTCACGATCGACCTCGAGACGGGCGAGGTGACGAAGCCCTGACGGTCTCGGCGCCGCTAGGGGTGAGGCCGGAAAGCTGAGTCACCCGGCGACACCGGACTCCGAGGGGAGTGAAAGAGGAGGAACGCAGGACGAGGCATTGGCGAAGACAGGCTCCCCGTCGCGCTCGAGGATCCGGAGGAAGACCGGGACGACCTTCGGGTCGAAGTGGGTGCCGGCTCCCTCGGTGAGGTGCTCCTTCACCTTGGCGGACGGCCAGCCGGAACGATAGGCGCGGTCGTACCGGAGGGCGTCCCATACGTCGACGACCGCGAAGAGGCGTGCGGAGAAGGGAATCTCCTCAGCCGTGAGGCCCTGCGGGTAGCCGGTCCCGTCCCAGCGCTCGTGGTGGCAGAACGGGATGCCGAGAGCC
>JACRCS010000936.1 GCA_016218905.1 Deltaproteobacteria bacterium | reverse complement strand
GAGTGTCTCGCCCTGCGTGTTCGCACCCGGGAGTTCCTCGACAAAGGCGATGTAGCCAGAAGGGACCTTCTGGAACACGGCGGTTAGCTTGAGGGACATGGGAGCCTCCACGAAGACGACCGGAACCGGTCTCGCTCTCTTCGGCACGCGTGCCTGACGTCCTGAGCCCCCTCCATCCGTGGGGAGGGGAACCAAGAATATACCCGAGATGTCCTGCAAAAGGACACTCGCTCAAAGGCTACCCACCCGAAGGGCCCCTGACAAGACCCGGCGGATCCACTCCACACTCTCCCGTCTCTGGCGCTCCTGATCCACCTGGCGGACGCCGGAAGCGGTCCCGTGGGCCTGACTGACGACGTCCATTGTCCCGGCGCTCGCGGGATCGCTCCTAGGTCCCCGATTTTCGTGCTGGTGGCGGGGGCAGGACTCGAACCTGCAACCTTCGGGTTATGAGCCCGACGAGCTACCAAATTGCTCCACCCCGCGACCTGGGTTGACCACCTTCTTGCGCGAAGCATCCCACCGCAATGAATTCATAAACGAAAAGCCTCAAGCTCGTATATCAATGAGCAATTGAGGCTATACCTAATCACCTTCTCATGTCCCCAAAAAGAAAATCCCGACCGAGAAGGCACGTGCCTATGGTTTTGATCCGTGTCGGCTTTCGCCTCCACGTCTCAAAGCCAATCAGCTTCGTGCTTCCCGACCGAGAAACGTAATATAACCATCAAAGGGCCGGGGACAAGCCTCGCGCCCATCAAAATGTCCTCAGGCGACCGTGCTACGGAGCCTCGGCGCTGGAATGCGCGTCCCAGACGCCGTAATCTAGGAATATGGAAAACGATTACTATCGGATCCTCGGCGTGACCCGGAACGCGACTGCGGACGAGATCCGTCGCGCGTACCGGAGCCGGGCCTTCGAGCTTCACCCGGATCGCAACGGCGGAACAAGGGAGGCGGAGGAGGCGTTCAAGCGGCTCACGGAGGCCTACGCCGTCCTGGCCGATCCCGCGCGGCGGGCCTCCTACGATCGAGCGGAGTCGTGGGAGCAAGGAAGTCGAGGCGGAGAGTTTCGGCCGGAGGACGTTTTCGAAGACCTCTTCCGCAATCCCGCCTTCCGGAGCCTTTTTTCACAGCTGACAGCCGAGTTCGCGCGTCAGGGGCTTCGGTTCGATGAGGAGTACTTCCGGCGCTTCAGCACGCCCCAAGGGGGCGTGTTCGCCTTCCGCGGCTTCGTCTTCTTTGGTCCGCTGGGTGGGCTCTTCTCCTCATTGGGCCGCCGGGGAGACAAACCGGTCAGTGAGAGCACCCGTCCAAGGATGGGGCGTAGGACCAAGCAGCCGCTGTTGCGCCGGCTCGTGCAGGCGCTTCCCGGCCTGCTTCGGATGCAGACCGGCCCGGACCTTCAGTTCAAGCTCCCGGTGGGAGCCGACATTCTCCGGTCGGGAGGCACAGTCCGCGCCACGCTGCCGCTTCCCTCGGGGACGAAGACTTACCAGGTGCGCATCCCGCCCGGCTCGACGCCCGGGACCCGCCTGCGCCTGGCCGGCCAAGGGATGGACGCCCGAAGCGGCCGTGGGGACGTTTACCTGGAGCTGCGATCGGCCGATTAAGGCCCTTCCTCGGCGGCAGCATGGAGCCGGGAGCACGCTGATCTACCCCGATCCAGTGTCGATCGTAGTCCGCTCCATCTCGTCCTCCACGCCAAGTTCAGCCCAAGGGTCGGCGAACGCCTTTCTTGGCTAGTCCGCCTGCTTTTCTTCTTCGACCGCACTCGGGCCGTCGAGCCCCTGAGCGCTCCGCCGGCTGGGAGGCCGGAGGCGTTTCCTTCAGGGCTCTAAGACGGAGCCCACCGAGAATGAACCGGGTCTAGGTCCAGCTGAGCCGGTACCGTTCCGGGTGGAGTTCCAGAAACGCGTCGAGTTCCGCGAGATCGAGGGGCCGGGGAACCGGGCCGGGGGCCGGGAGCTTTCGGCGAAGATCCGAGTGATACCGGGCGAAGACCCCGAAATCCGCCGGGTAGGCGCGTTCGTCGACACCGAAGAACCGACCCTCACTGCGAGCTCGTTGGAGGAGACGCCGCCACTCTTCGATTCCGGGCACGCCGATGGAGTCGACGCCATGGGAGAAGAGCGTGAGGAGGATTTCGTCCCAGGCCGGGCCTACATCGAGATACCTTCCCAACGCGTCCCGAGACGGTTCGGTGTTGAAGACCATCCAGAACGGCACGGACGCGCTCCGCAGGACCCAGTGCGGCTCCATCACGATGAAAGACTCCACCACGAGGGGCGGATCCTCGATTCCGCGACTGTTCAACCACCAGCGGTAGAGGTCGGCGACGAGAGGACTCAGATCCTCGGGCTGCTCGAAGCGGAGGGCTCGAACGCGATAGCCCCGCTCCCCGGCGAAGCGCTCCAGGTCCTGGCCGAAGGCCGAGCCGAAGCCCCACTCGGCCTCCGGGGCGTTGCCGTCCGGCCGAGGCGGCTCCCAACGGGTCCGGTGGGAGCCCTGCTTGGCCAGATACTCGACCACCCTCGGCCCACCTTGGTGGTACTCCTCGGCGCTCGGTCCCCCCAGGGCGCCGAACTGGAAGAAGTGCCGGCCCGAGACGCGCGTAATCGGCCAGGAGAGGCCGCACTCGACGGAGAAGATGCTCCCGCCGGGGGCCAGCCGTTCGGAGATGAACTGCTCATAGGCCTTGCCCAGCGTCCGACGCTTGTACCGGAAGTACGCCATCCGGCGCACCATCAGCCGGTCCTGGCTGGGATCGTGCATGTGGTGGAGGTCTGCGTCAGGGTTCGCGCGCAGGAACTCCCGACCCGGCTCGAGGCCCCAGCGTAGTTCCGCGCCGGGGTCGTCCGGATCTCCGCCAGGACGGGAGACTGCGACGAGCGCCGTTTGCGGGAGCCAGGGAATCCCGAGCGCGGCCCAGAGGTGCGTGGCCGCCCCGTTGGAGGACCCGACGGCGACGGCGGGGTAGGTTCTCTTGGGGTAGAGGGACGCAGCCCAGGCCGACGCCTCGTCCACGACCGGCTTACCCAACCGGCGGAGGGAAACGGACTCGAGCCATCCGCCCACCCGGAAGACGGCCTGCCTCGCCGGGAGGGGGAGCCGATTGACTACGGCACCGAGCGCCTGGAATGCTGGAGCACTCCAGGGCGGTGGCAGTCCCAGGAGCGGAAACTCCCGCCCGTGCAGGTGTGCCGCGAGGGCGCGAAGCATGGCCGTTGATGAATCGAAGCCGGCCAGCGGGGGCTTGCTACGTCTGTCCATTGCCTCAGAGCCCCAGAAAAGGCCGCATGGCGGCGACTAGCGCGTCCGGCGCGACGTAGTTCATCGTGTGACTGGCGCCGGGGACGACAACGAGCTCGCCTCTCGGGAGCAGCCGCGCGACTCGTTCCGCCCACCGCTGCGGGACGAGAGGGTCGCGGTCGCCCCGGACGACCAGGCAGGGCGCCAGAACGAGCGGAAGCCGGTCCTCGATCCGGTCGCGCAGCGCGAGTCGGAGCGTGGCCCAGGCCCGACGAAGACCCGCCCTGCGATAGTCCCGTCGCGTGATGCGACCGAGATCCGGAGATTCCAACCTCGAGTTCCGAATGAGCCGGAGGAGCTGCCTCATCAGGGAGCGCGCTTCGGGATCTACGGTTGGGCCTTGGAGGACCAGACGGTCCACTCGCTTCGGGTGGCGCACGGCCAGCCAGGCGAGGATCTGACACCCGAACGAGTTCCCGAAGAAGTGGGCGCGTTGAATGCCCGAGGCGTCCATCCACTCCGCAAGCGCGTCGGCGAGCTCCGCGAGCGCGAGCACCTTGCGCGGCTTGACGCTGAGACCATAGCCCGGAAGGTCCACGGCATACACCCGGCAGAATTCCGCCAGGATCTTTCCGGTGGGAGCCATGTACTCGCTTGCGATCACGAGCCCCGGAACGAGGATCACGACAGGAGGCGCCGTCCCGCCGGCGAGGGCGTGGAGGCGCCCGTATGAGGTCTCCGCCCAGACGCTCTGCATCCCTCCATCTCGTGCTCAGAGCGACGAGCCTACTCGTCTTCACCGCTGTGGCGGCGTTATGCACTCGTATCAGGTAACCGCTTTCATGGGGACGACGCCATCGGAGACTGCTGGTGCGTCGTCGCTCCCTTCGTTCTGATGGGCAGCAGGCACGTCCGGTTCCGGAGTCGCGAGCGCACGGCAGCCCTGACGATATCGGTCGCGAGGGACGCCGGCTCGACCCAACCGGACAGTCATGGAACTCAACCTCTTTCCCTTCGGCGGCCTCAGCTTCTCAGGCGGCGCTTCTCGCGAAGTTGAATGGTTGACGCCCATGTCGGTACCTCCCAGAACACAAGGTGAACTTCTGTTGCCATATGCTTAACTCCTGTCGTCCGATTCGGCAATCCGGGCCAGGCGGATCTCGGCAGGAAGCTGACCGCGACGCTCGATCACCCCCGGAAAGCGGTGGCCGCGTAGAGGGGCGGCTCCCCGCGGCAAAGCGGAACTCAGCGTCGACGTGCGGCCGGAGCGCCGTCCCCAGAGTCTTCGCCTCAACCAAGTGCTCGTCCGGAAAAGTCCCTTTCCGGAGGAGCGCCATTAGCAATTAGCAATTAGCCATTAGCCATTAGCCATTAGCCATTAGCCATTAGCTCTTAGTAAGCACCCCCGTGATTGCGTCGTTCTCCAAATGACTAACACCTAACAGCTAACAGCTCCATCCGGAAAGGCACTTTCCGGATGGACACAAGCTGAGCTCACGCTCGATTTGCGGCTCTGTCAGGTCGCAGATTCTGCTTCTAAACCGAGGCGTCTCGCCAGAAGCCAGGAGTAGATGCGCTCGTCCTGATACGCGAGAGTGGCGGAACCGACATGGCTCGCGCCTTGGTCCAGAAAGACGCGCTCTCCGTCGGGACTCTCCAGCGCAGGCTTGAGCCCGAGTCTCTGGATGAAGCCGCGCTTGCTGAATCGGGCGATTTGCCCGAACGAGAGCCACACCGGACGTCGGGGATCTCTCGGAGGGACGCGAACGGGGTCCACGGCCCAGAGCGCAGTCCAGGTGTCCGGCTGCAGCAGCGCGAGATCGAAGACCCCGTTTCCGCCGAAGCTGAATCCAGTGAGATACGTCCGGTCGGGATCTCCGCGATGTTCCTCGTGCACGTACCGGATGATCTCCCGCACCTCGTTCGCATGCTGGAACCATAGATCACCCCGGACGGGCAATTGCGGCCCGACGATGACGAACTTATCGAGAGCTGCAACGGTGTTTCCGGGCCGTAATGGACCGTGACGGGTGATCCCGACCCGAAGATCCGTCGGCGGCCCCTCGTCATGGCCGTGAAGGAAGAGCAACACTGGATGTACGTCCGAGCCCCGGTTCTCCGGGACCACGAGAAGGAACGGGAGTGGACCTTCGTCCTCCACCCGAAGTCTCGACACCTCCACAGGCGCTCCTTTCCGTGTTCGGACACCGGCGGATCCGCGGTCCGTCTGATCGGTCACGCGTGCTCGAAAGTCATCTCTCGACCGTAGACCGCTTTCGTGAAGCGCCCGATCGCCTCCTTCATTCCCAGGGCTGGGAACTCGTACTCGTCTCGGTCTCTGCGGCGCCGGCTCCCCCGGACACTACCAGGCTCCTCTAGCGTCTTCAAACGTGCGGCCTCTCCGCCGGTTTCTGCCATGAGGATGCCTCGCCTCGCCCGCCTCTGGAAATCTCACGTCCTCGAGACCCGGGTAGAGGGCTCCATGAAGAAGGTAATCACGGCGGGAGGGGCCAAGACAGCGGCCGGAGGACGACGGGGGCAGGCCCCGCCGCGGCTCTCGTTTCTGCTTGCACCGGTCGGCGGGTCTCCAGGTTTCGCCGTCATCGCGAGGCCCGAAGGGCCGTGGCGATCCAGGAAGGTCCGAACCGCCCGAGGGGCTGGATTGCTTCGCTTCGCTCGCAATGACGACCAGGTCCCACCGCCTCCTTCGAGCCCATCCCCACGGCCGCCAGGAACCTACCTCTTCGAACGCTCTGACAAACGTGTATAATTTTTCTGGGAAGCGGCGCACATTTCCGGAGCTCCGGCGTCCATCCTCGAAGTCTCGAAGGGACGCCCGCAGCGTCCGACACGAGGGTGGTCCTGAGCTTGGAGTTTGCTCGCGGCCACTGGAGAAAAACTGGTGCTGGAGTGGGTTTTGAGGGAGAAGGAGAGCAGGATATGGAGACGGGCAAGGCGCTCTCTGGAAGACCGGGTGGCGTAGCGATCCGGCTCACGGAGGACTGGGAAGAGAACTGCATTCGGGTGGAGGACGCCACCGACCTGGAGCTGAACCGCCGGGCCACAGAGCTTCTGGCCCCCCGTTCCGAGGGCGATCTGTTGGGCGTCTTCACGGCCGTCGACGGCCGCCTGTGGGCTGCGCGGGTGAATACAACGAGGAGCCGCGGCGACCCGAACGGTCTCACCTGGTACGACTTTGAGGATACCATCCGGCTCATCGAGGAGAGAGCGAACCAGGTGCTGGGTCCCGCTTGGATACGGCGCGACCGAGTCCAGTCGTTGAGGGAGCAGATCGAAGATTTGACAGACGAAAAGCGACTGACGAAATCCGACGTGGATACCCTGCGAGCCCTGCAAGAACTGGCCGAACTTAGCTAAAGAGAAGAGGCTGAGGTGTGTGAGTGGAAGTCCCGGAGCTGCTTCTCGTTGCGGAGCCGGACGTTCCGACCGACGTGCTCCACGGCACCTCGGCAGGGCTGCGGGTTGGTCCATCCCGACCGCGGCGTCTACGTGAAGCGCGCCTTGACGGAGGCCGTCCACGAAGTGGGGCATCTCCTTCTTACGCTCGACTCTTGTGCGCGATCCTGAGGCGGGAGCATCCGGCGATGGCGGGAGATGACGAGTGCCCGGAATGCAGGTGACCGCTGACGACCGTGGTACAACCGTGCGGGCGGTATTAGGTTCTTGGTGACGACAAGAGACCACAGATAAGGAGGCGGCGATGAAACAGAACGTCTGCTCTCGAGCGGAGCAAATCATCCGGGTGATCATCGGCGTGGCCCTCCTCTCCCTCCTCTTCACGCTCGAGGGAGCAGCCCGCTACTGGGGCCTGGTGGGGCTCGTTCCGATCGCGACGGTGGTCTTCAAATACTGCCCTCTTAGCCACCTCTTCGGGATGGATACGTGCCGGATGAAGCAAGTTCCGGCGAAGCCTGGCTGAGCGCGTGCTCGGGTCCGAGCACGCGCGTCTCGAAAGGCCGCAGACGCGGCCTTTCGCAATTCTCCGCTCACGCAGGAAATCTCGTTACATGAAGAGATGCTGGCTCCGAATCAGGAGTTCAGCACTCCCGAAAGAGCGAGATGCCTAGCCGGCGTGCATCAGCTTCAGGTGCTCCGCTGCTTGCTTCAGTCCGCCCTCTCCCTTCTCCCAACTGATCTTGCGGTCTCCGTTGGCATCTCTTCCCTCGAGGATCGCGAGCGTCAGGTCGTGGACTCGGTTAGCGAGGGCGGCGGTTTCTCCCGGCTCCGCGGAGGTCCTGAGCTTCTTCGCGGCGTCCACGGCTTCCTTGGACCACCCCTCCACGTGATCGGCACATCACGAGACCGTAAGCTCCGATGGAGCCCCAGGCAATCAGTCGTCGAGCTGTGACCACGGCGCGTCGCCCGGCATCTGAAGAGGCATGCTGGAGCCACACGACAGGACAGACCTACCATTTCTTCCGGGCAGCCTCTGGAAGGAGACAGCATGAACTTCAGTCGACGAAGCTTTCTCACGGGTGTTGCCGCCGCGGCAGGCGCAGCGGTCCTCCCCAAGCGGCGCGCCGAGGCCAAACCGGCGAGTGACGCCTACGCGACCCTCATCGACCTGACGAAGTGCGACGGCTGCGAAGGCAAGGAGTCCCCGCTCTGCGGGCGCGCCTGCCGCGAGGCCAACGCGGCGAAGTTCCCGGAGCCGGACCCGACCAAGATCAAGGACTACTGGCCCCAGAAGATGCACGAGGACTGGAGCGGCAAGCGCCAGGTGACCGATCGGCTCACCCCCTACAACTGGCTGTTCGTCCAGACGGTGGAGGTCCCCTTCGAGGGAGGTCTCCGAAAAGTCTCCATTCCCCGCCGGTGCATGCACTGCGACAACCCGCCGTGCGCAAAGCTCTGCCCTTTCGGCGCCGCGAAGAAGACCGCGGAAGGTCCCGTGCACATCGAGCCCGACGCGTGCTTCGGAGGGGCGAAGTGCCGGGACGTCTGCCCTTGGAAGGTGCCTCAGCGCCAGGCGGGCGTGGGCGTGTACACCCACCTCGACCCGCTGCCCGTGGGCGGCGGCGTCATGTACAAGTGCGATCTCTGCCGCGACCGGCTCGCCCGGGGGGAGAAGCCGGCATGCGTGGGCGCTTGCCCGCGCCAGGCCGTCCGGATCGGCCGCCGCCGGGACATCGAGGAAGCGGCACGGCGCCTCGCTGCCGAGTACGCCGGCTTCGTGTACGGGGCCGAGGAGAACGGCGGAACGTCGACCTTCTACGTCTCCCAGGTCCCCTTCGAGGCGATCGACCAGGCTCTCCTGGCGAAAGCCAAGGATCCGGCCAAGGTGATGCGGATGCACCGGCCGGAGAACGTGCTCGAGCGAAACGGCGGCCTCGCGGCCCTCGCTCTGGCCGCACCCCTCATCGGCGTCGCCGGCGCCTTCGTCACGACCATGGTCCGGAGGGAGAAAGATGCGCAGAAGTAGCGTCGTTCGACACTCGCTCGTCGTCCGTCTCCTGCACTGGCTGGTGGCCGGGAGCGGCGTCCTCCTGCTCTTCAGCGGTATCGGCGAGATGCCGGTCTACAAACGGTACAACCTGGTCAAGGTCCCGGGCTTCGGGTGGGCGGCCGACTACGAGCTGAACCTCCAGCTCCACTACGTCGCGGCCTTCGTCTTCATGGCCGCTGCGTTCTTCCACCTCGTCTATCATCTTCGGCGCGAGGAGTTCGCCGCGCTGCCTCGCCGGGGCGACCTCCGAGAGAGCGCCCACATCTTGAAGGCGATCCTGCTCGGTAAGCCCGAGCCTCCCCACGGAAAGTTCCTCGCCGAGCAGCGGCTCGCCTACGCCGCCTTCGGGGCGACGAGCCTCGTGCTCGTCCTCACGGGGCTCCTGAAGACCTACAAGAATCTCGGGGCGATTGTCGTCAACCCCGAGATGCTCCAGGGGGTGACCCTCGCCCACACCGCGGCGACCATGCTCTTCGCCCTACTGGTCGTCCTGCACCTGGGCGCTTTCCTCCCCAAAGCCAACCGTCCCCTCCTCCCCTCCATGTTCACCGGAAGGGTGGACGGGCAGTACGCGAGACGGAGGCACCCGCACTGGCTCGAAGCCCCGAAATCCTAATCGAACTGGATCTGGTAGAACACGTCCACCCCGCTGGCCTGCGCGCCGGTCTGCGTCTCGACGGTCCACTTCTTGGACAGCTCGTAGCGGATCTTGAAGAGGTTCTCCCCCGTAAAGAGCCCCCGGCCGTAGCTGACGAAGAGCTTCGGCGTGAGCTGCTTCCCGACGCGAACGACCGCTTCCTCGAGGGCGGCCTGCCGTTCGCCGTCGACCCGTTCTTCCGCTCCTGGCTCTTCTCCGGCCGGCGCCGGTACTTTTCGGGTTTCGAGCGCGAGGACGTCGATTCCGAGGCGCTGCTTCAGTTGGTTCTGCAGCTTCATCGCCTGGCTGCCGGAGAGGAGGAAGCCCGCCGCCCTCCCGACGAGGTTCGCCTGCTCCCGGTCCTGTCCCAAGGGGTGGCCGAGGACGATGTACGCCAGCACGTCGCTATCGGGCATGGCGGGCTCGGAGTAGAGGCTCACGACGGGCCTCTCCACGGTCCCAGTGACGGTGACGCCGGCGCGCACCTCGTCCTCCTGGCGGACCGCGAGGACGTCCAGGGCCGCGGCCTCTGTCGGTCCGGCGAAGAAGACCCGGCCCCGTTCGATCGGCAGGCTCACGCCGTAGGTGCTGTAGCGGCCCTCCACGGCCCGAATCGTGCCGTAGGCCTGAACTTCCTCCTCACGGGCCACCACTTCGATCGAGCCCTCGAGCCGCGCGTCGATCCCCCGCGCCCGGACGCGGACCTCCTTGCCCAGGGTGACAGTCACCCGCGCGTCGAAGGGGAGCTCGCGCTGTCGCTCCTCCTCGGGCCATCGATCCACGAAGACGACGTCCTCGCTCTCCTCCACCGTTGCCGCTTGCGGGCGGCCCCGGAAGAGGAGCTCCGGGATCGCAACATCTCCCCGGATCGAGACCGTATCGCCTCCCCCTTGGATCTGGAGGGCCGGCGTGGCGAGCGCCCGCAGCTCGGGGAGGTTCGCGAACAGGAAGCGCTCCCCTCGGAGGTCGGCCCGGCAGGCGGCGACGCTCGCCCCTTCCAGCCGGAGCTCGGCCGTACCCTCGAGCCTCCCCGGACCCGACTTCGCAGCGAAAGACTCGACGAGAATCCGCTGCCCCTCCAGCCGGGCCGAGAGAGAGACGTCCTCCAGCCGGATGCCCGCCGGGGGCAGATACGCCCCGGCCCGGGAGAGGTGAACCGAGCCCGACAGGTCCGGCGTCCCAAGGGTGCCGCCTGCCCCGAGCGCAAAGGAGAGCTCACCGTGGCTCTCCTGGGCGAACGCCGGCAGGAGAGCGCTCAGGAGTCCACGCTCGCGAACCTCGCCGTCCAAAGCCGCCGAGAGAGACGCCTCCCGGTCGGCCCTGAGCGGGAGTCGGGCCGCAATCGGCAGCCGGGCCGCTCCGCTCGCGCGGCCGTACTCCACGAGCTGCAGGTCGGCGGAAGCCTC
>JACRCS010000935.1 GCA_016218905.1 Deltaproteobacteria bacterium | reverse complement strand
TCGAGCTTGGGAGAAGACCCCCATGGAATATCAGGACACGCGGGAATACCTGAAGAAGAACCTGAGCGACATGCTCGCCGTGGAGACGCACACGCTCGAGTCGATCGAGCGACAGACGAGCGATCGCCGGATCAAGGCCAACAAGAACGCGCACGACATACTCCTGAAGATCGAGCGAGTTCTGATTTCACACCAAAGTGCGTTGGAGAAGTGTCTTTCGACGTTCGAGGGAGGAGTGGAGTCGACCGTCAAGAAGACCGCGAGCGCGGCCATCGGTGCGCTGGCCGGGCTGTACGGGAAATGGCTTCGGGAGGATCCTGTCTCGAGATGCCTTCGGGACGATTACACCGCCTTGAGCCTCGCGGCCATCAGCTACACCATGCTCCACACGACCGCGCGGGGACTGGGCGACACGAAGGTGGCCGACATGGCCCTGAGCCACCTGTTCGACCTCACACCGCTGGTCGTAGAACTGAGCAGGTCCATTCCCATCGTCTTGACGGATGAGCTTGCCGCGGAGGGGAGGATTCTCCATCCCGAAGAAGCACGCAAGGCGTTGGAGGAGACGCAGAGGGCCTGGAGCTGCGAGGCCCTCGGGAACTGCTGAGGCGTTTCCGGCAAGGGGTAGGGTCCCACTCCCGGTTCCGGCCTTCGCAAGAGGCCGGACCCTGGCCTCCGGGTCGACCGCGGAGCCAGGGGGGGGCAAGGACGCCTGCCTCCTTCCCTCTCGCTGACGATGTGATACGCTGGAGCGCCCGGACGCGGAAGGGTGAACTTGATCGTCAGGCGGCCGTTCCGCGCCCCTGATCGGCGAAGGAGGAATGCGCATGCTTCGAGGTTTCACGCCCCCCTTCACGCCTCAGGGTCTTGCCTCGCTCGTCACGGCTCCCCCGTGGCACTACGCGGGGTGGCTCCTCAACGTCGACTTCGAGTGCGGCCCCGGCCGCGCCGCGCCCTTCGTCCCCACCGCTCTCGGGAGCGCGACCGGACGCGGGACCCTCCACTTCGCCGACTGGCAGGCGACGACCGACGGGTCGGAGCTGACGGATCCCATCCTCGCGCAGTACCGCGAGACCATCGTCGTCCTCGAGCTGGAGCGGCCGGACGGGACGTCTGCGAACTTCTGCCCGCTCATCTACGTAGATCAGGACGTATCGATGCTACGCGGGCTGCTCCAAGGCTGGCCGAAGAAGATGGGGAGTACTTGGTTGACCCGATCCTTTCCGATCGACCACCCCGCGGCCGCGCCGCTGACTGCCGGCACCCGGCTGGGGGCTTCGCTCGCGGTAAAGGATCGGAGGCTCCTGGAGGCGAGGCTCGAGCTCACCGGCCGGCAGGGGGCGCCCCTCGGCTTCCTCGCGCGCCCCACGTACGGGACTATCGGCTGGGCGGATCTCGCGCGGCCCGGCGAGTCCCCCGAGCTCCGACACGTCCGGCCGACGGTGACGGGAAAGGTCGAGTCCGGCTGGCACGAGGCGACCGCGTCGCTCTCGGTCTTCCCGGTCGCCCGGGAGGAGCTGGTCGACCTCGAGATTCAGCGGGCGACGCGGGCGACCGCGGGCTGGGTCGGCATCACCATCACCGGGGCCGCGCCGGCCTGAGCCGGCACGAGGCGCCGGGGAGCTCAGCCGGCCTCCAGGAGTCTGCTCCGGAGCCTGCGGCCGAGGATCTGCTCGATGCCCTGCCGACCCACCCTCCGCGGAGAGGGGCTCGGTCCGGAATCAGTAGATCGGAGTCTTCAGCTGGCCGCCGTTGACGTGTAGGTTCGAGCCGACGAGCAGGCTCGCGCAGGGGCTGGCAGCGAAGACCGCGACGCTCGCCACTTCCTCCGGCCGGCCCAGGCGCCCGAGCGGACACATGCTCCGGACCTGCTCGTAGAAGGCAGGTTGGGTCCGACGGACCTGGTCCCAGAGCCCGCCCTCGAATTCGATGGAACCGGGTGAAACCACGTTGACACGAATCCCCTCGGGCGCGAGGACCTGGGCGAGCTGGGCGCCGAAGTGCGTGAGGCCCGCCTTCGCGGAGCCGTATGCGATCTCGTTCTCGGAGAAGCCGGTTACGCGCGTGATGCCGCTCGAGATGAGGACGATGGCCCCGGCGCCGGACTGCTTCAGGAAAGGCACCGCGGCCTGGCAGCCGATCACGGCCCCGAGCACGTTCAGCTCGAACTGATCGCGCCAGGTTGCCTCGCTGCGCACGTCCATTGCCATGGAAGTCACCCCGTGGACGAAGACGTCCAGGCCTCCCAGCTTCTCGGCCGCGCTCCCCACCCAGGCCTCGTAGGCCGCCCGGTCGTGGAGATCCACGCAGTCGCCGAAGGCACGCACTCCCCGCGCCGCGAGCGAGGCGGCCGCCTCGCGGACGCCCGCTTCACCGCGCGCGCAGAGCGCGACGTCCGCGCCCTCCGCCGCAAACGCCTCCGCAACCGCGCGGCAGATCCCGCGCGAGGCACCCGTGATCGCGACCTTCTTGCCGGCGAGCTGCAGGTCCATGGCTCTACCTCCTCAGGTGTTCAGCGGGTAGTGCGTACGAGGGCGGGATCGCGAGCCGGACAGGCTTCAACTGTGCTCCTGGGGGGCCTTGCCGCGGACCGACGATCCCTGGGAAGTACCGGCTAGGTCGCCCAAGGATGGGCGCGGCCACGAGGCGTGTCAACCTCCTCGCCGTGAGGGCGATCCGGACTACGGGCCCTGATCAGCGGCCCTGCCCAGGTGCCCGCTCGGCGAGGAAGCTCTCCTTCAGCTTGTACTTCTCGATCTTGTGCGTGGGGGTCTGGGGCAGGGCGTCGGCGACGACGACGTGCTTGGGCCACATGTACTTCGGCGCCACGCTCCGCATCCAGTCGCGCACGTCCCCCTCTTCCAGGACCGCTCCCTCCACCGGGACGACGTAGGCCACGATATCGTCCTCCAAGCCCTCGGAGGCCGGCACGGGGAACGCGGCCGCCAGGCGGACCTTGGGGTGGGCGTTGAGGAGGTCCTCCACCTGGAAGGACGAGACGTTCTCGCCCCGCACCCGGATGAACCCTCCCACGCGATCGACGAAGTAGCAGGAGCCGTCCTCGTCCTGACGGGCGCCGTCGCCCGTGTGGAACCAGAGGTTGCGGAAGGCTGCCGCGGTCGCCTCGGGCTTCTTGAAGTACTCGTCGAGCAGCACGGACGGGAGCTTCGGCCTGAGGGCGATCTGGCCGTACTCCCCCGGTCCGAGCCGTTCGTCGTGTTCCCCGACGACCGCCAGCTCGTGGAACATGCAGGGGGTCCCCATATACCCCTTCGGCAGGGGGCGGTCCCCGGGAACGACGGGCATGCCCAGTTCCCTCGCGATCGCGAGGAGCTCTTCCCGGCTGTACCCCTTCCGAAACTCCTCCGGGGTACCCCCTCCGCCGGGGGCCTCGTCGATCAGCGCGGCGCAGGCGTACCCGATCTCCGTGGCTCCGTAACCCACGTTGACGAAGTCGATACCGAAGCGCCGGCAGAAGTCGTGGTGGTACTCGGGCAGGGGCTGCATGTGGACGCGCCGCAGCGTGTTCATCGGATCGGCGGGGGTCGGCTCGTGCTTCAGGAGGCGCGGGATCACCACGTCCAGGAGGAGAGTGTAGGTGGCCCCGGTGCTCCGGATCCTGTCCCAGAACCGGGAGGCGCTGAAGCGGTCCCAGAGGGAGACGCCGCAGCCCGCCCAGGCGGCCCGTCCCACCAGGGAGAACGCTCCTCCGATGTGGTAGAGGGGGAGGTCGCAGTAGACCACGTCGTCCGGGTGGAGCATTCGGACGCCGTAGTAGCAGTAGTTCTGGAGCCAGCGGTGGGACTGGACGACGCCCTTCGGCCGGCCGGTGGTGCCGGAGGTGTACACGACGTTGGCGGTATCCCAGGGCTCGAGGCTCACCGCAGGGTTGTGGCCTTCCCCCTCCAGGAGCTCGCCCAGCGAGATCCTCTCGAACGCCCGGTGGAGCGGAGCGGCGCCGGCGCTCTCCCCGGAGCCTCCGAGCGGTCCGGCGCCCGGCTCGTGCACGAGGACCCTCCGGCAGGAGATCTCGCCGGCGAGGGCGTTGAGCAGGGGCTCACAGCCGCTCTCGGTGATGAGGAGGACCGGGGCGGTGTCGTTCAAATGGTAGGCGAGCAGCCGGTCCCGGTAGGAGAAGTTGATCGGGCAGAAGACCGCTCCCAGCTTCCAGAGCGAGAACGCCGAGAGCACGATGACGAGAGGGTTCGCGAGGAAGAGCGACACCCGGTCGCCCTTGGAGACCCCGAGGGCGGCGAGGTGGTTGGCCAGGCAGTTGGCCATCCGGTTGAACTCTCCGTAGGAGTACGCCCGGTCCTCCTCCCCGTAGCGGAGGAAGGTCTTGTCGGGGCACGCCTCCGCCCAGTACGCCAGCCGGTGCGGAAGGAGGCCCATCTGATCGAGCTTGGCCTGGAGTTCGCCGTGACTCATGGGTCTTCCCTCCCGTCGGCCGGCGGCAGCTCCTTCAGGAAGGACTGGTAGCTCGGCGGCAGCTCGGGATGGAAGCGCAGGTAGGAGGGCGTCGGATAGCGCACCCCGTGCCGGGCCGTCTCCCCGAGTCCGTCCAGCACCGCGGGCAGCCGGGCTACCGGGATCGTGAACGACATCTCGTCGTCCTGCGTGAGGCCGAAGATCCGGTCGCCCGCACCGCTCACCACCATCTGGCATTCGCCGGTCTGGATCGCCTTGGTGATGTACGTGCCGCACCCCACCGCGCCGAGGGCGTTCGACACCACCGGTTCCCCCGTCAGGTAGATGACGCTCTGCACCAGCCGCACGATCTGGGCAGGGTTTCCGTAGGCGACGACGATCTGGGGTTCGAAGTCGGCCCGCGCCAGCGGCGTAGCCACGACGTACCGGTACCTTCCGGGCTCGAACTTCGGGAGGTTCGCCAGGATCCGCGCCCGAGCCTCGGGCGTGCGCACCCAGGCGGGCACCTCGGCGCAGCCCTGCAGGTGCTCCGGCCGGGGGGAGACGAACCCGAGCGAGATGGCGCCCAGCGGACAGGTCATCTCGTCTCGGGTGAGCACGACGCGCCACCCGTACCTGCGGGCGACGGCCACGGCCTGGCAGACCGGCATGGGCCCGGCTCTCCCCGCCAGCTCGCCGTAAACCTGCGGAAGACCCTCCAACGACTCCTCCAGCCGCAGCGCGACCGGGAAGGTCTGGAGTCGAAGGTGTTCGTTCAGTCTCCGATCCGCCTCTCTCCAATCCATACTCTCAGCTCTCCCGGCTCGTAGTGGAGGAAGCGCCGCGCTGCCCCGGAAGGGCGGACGGCGCGGCGCGCGAAGGAAGGACGACCGACGCCGTGCCGGCGGCCACCGGCTCTCCCGCGTTCTTCCGGCACGTGAGCTCCAGCTCCACCGTGTGCTCCCCGTTGGCGGAGCGCTTCCCGGTCACCACGGCACCGGCCCGGCAGAGGTCGCCGAAGCGGACGAAACCGGTCAAACGAACGGACATCCTCTTCAGGAAACCGACGTCGCTCATCCAGTTGGTGATGGGGTGGCTCATCCAACAGACCCTCTGGAACCCCAGGTCCATGGGCCGAGGCGAGCGCATGAGGAGGTAGGCTGCCCGGGCGTCGAAGTGGGAGAGAGCGATCGGCTCCGGCACCCCCGTCTCCGGGTCGAGGTACGAGAGCCCGGGGTTCTCCTTGAGGAAGAGGAGCTTGGGCCCGTGGGCGAGCGCGGTGCGGTGCCACCCGGTGCCGGCGGCCCAGGCGATCATGTCGGAGAGCGAGAGCGGCCCCTTCACGACGGGCGGGACGACGTCCCCTTCCCGCACGTCCTCGAAGTACCGGGGCACGGCTCCCCGGATCTCCTCGGCCTCGATCTCTTCGCAGAGCCGAGCCACTTCCTCGTCCCCGTAGCGCCGCGGTCCGGGGTGGCCGCCGCCCCGTTCGCCCTCTCCCCGCTCCCTGCCTCCGAGCCCCGCCTCAGTCCGAAGGAGCCGCCACCGGCACCGGCCGGCCTCCTCGCCCCGCTGGTTCCGATAGCGGATGACCCCGGACTGGAGCACCCGGAGCCCTTCTCCCGAAGCGGTCACGTCCTCCAGCGGGAGGAGCTCGTTGGTCACGGAGAAGGAGTCGTTCGCCCGGAGCAGTGCCCCCCACTCCCACTCGGCCCCGACGAAGGTGGCCACGAGGCCGGGCAGCCCGACGATGGCCTGCCCCTCGCTCACGGCGTTCAGGAAGGCCGGAGGGGCGAGGGGCCCCTCGTGCACGCTCCCCTTCGCGTACTCCTCGTCCCGCCACAAGGGGTTCCGGTCTCCCAGCCCGTCGGCGAACCGCCGGATCGCGTCCGGGGTCGCCACCCGATTGGCGACGGCCGGCGTGAGGACCGTCCCCTCGAGCCGCTCGCGGTACTTGGCCAGGCCGGCTTCGATGCGGTTCCTGTCGACGCTGCTCACTCGAAGACGCCCTCCGCCGTGAGGGACTCGATCTCGGCGGTTTCCATCCCCAGGATCTCCCGGCACACGTGCTCCGTGTGCTCGCCCAGGCAGGGCGAACGCCGGACCTCGTGGCGCGAGCGCGAGAACCGGATCGAGTGGTCGGCGTAGTCCACCGGGCCCATCCGCGGGTGCTCCAGGCGGCGGTAGTAGCCCTCGTGGAGGAGCTGCGGGTCCTCCCCCAGGTCCCGCCCGTCGTTCACGACGCCCGCCGGAACGCCCTGCTCCTGCAGGAGCCGCATCGCCTCCCCCGCTTCCCGCACGAGAGTCCACTCCTCCAGGTGTCGGTCGAGCTCCCGCTGATTTGCCTTGCGCGCCTCGAAGCTCGAGAAGGACGGCTGCGCGATCCAGGGCGGGTTCCCCAGCGCCTCGCAGAGGCCCTTCCAGTGGGCTTCGGAGAAGACGGCGATGGCCACCCAGCGGTCCTTCCCCAGGCACCGGTAGACCCCGTGGGGCGCCCCCTGCGGGTCGCCGTTGCCCGACCTCCCGGCGATCCTGCCCTCCACCTCCCACTGGAGGAGCGCCGGCGCTACGAACTGCACCGCCGCCTCGAGCTGAGAGGCGTCCAGGTGGATACCCAGGCCAGTCCTGCGGCGGTAGTCGAGGGCGCTCACGAGGGCGAGGAGGTTGAATCGGGGGACCAGGTAGTCGGTGTACGAGCCGTAGGGGCCGGTGGGCGGACGGTCGGGCCACCCGCAGAGGTAGGTGAGGCCGCTCACGGCCGTGAGGGGCACTCCGTAGCCCGGCATGGACCGGAGCCGCCCGGTCTGTCCGTACATGCACGAGCTGAGCATGACGAGGTCGGGCTTCACCTCCCTCAGGTCCCGGTGGCCCAGCCCCCACTTCTCCATGACGCCGGCTGTATAGCTCTCCACCACCGCGTCGCTGGAGGCCACCAGGCGCTTGGCGATGGCTACCGCCTTGGAGTGTTTCAGGTTGAGGGCCATGCTGAGCTTGCTCGCGTTCTCCCGGCCGAAGAAGAGCGAGTTGTCGACGTGCGCCTCGTCGCCCTGAAAGGGAGTCATCGAGCGGATGATGTCCGGGCGGGTCCGGGTCTCGATCTTGATCACCTCCGCCCCGTGGTTTCCGGCCCAGCTCGTGGTGAGCGGCCCGACGACCGCCCAGCCGAACTCCACGATGCGCACCCCTTGGAGCACCGGGGTCTCGGTTGCGTGCGGAGCGGTCTCCATCAGATCACCCCCGCGTTTCCCAGCCGGCTCAGCTCGGCGTCGGAAAGGCCGAGCCCGCCCCCGTAGATTTCCCGATTGTGCTGGCCCAGCAGGGGGGCCGGGCCGCGGGGCCGGCAGAGGTCCACTTCCGCGCGCAAGAAGCCGCCCGGAAGCGCGACGGGCTCCGGCAGACAGGGATGCTCCACGCGCACCCAGAAGCCCCGCTCCGACAGATGCTCGTCGGCGCGGACCCCCATGGCGTCGTGGACGGGGTACACCATGACCCTTCGCCGGACGCCCTCGTCCCAGAGCTCCTGCTGGGTGTGCCGCCGGAAGAAGGCCGCGATGGGGCCGACGACGTCGCGGTCGATGGCGTCCTGGGGCGTCCGTCCGATATCGAAGCGCTCCCACTCTATGGATCGCATGGCTTCGGTGGCGAGCCCCTCCTCGTCCATCCACCGGGTCAGCTCCGGGTTGCTCACCGCGCCCATGGCGCCCCCGAAGAGGTAGAACGCCACGAAGCCGTCGGCGCAGGCCCAGATCAGGGGCGTCGTCGTACCGAGCGGCGGAATCTTGAGGCTGCTGCCCGGACGCTTCAGCACCTTCCCCCTGGCGTCCCACAGCGTCCGGGCCGCGTAGGCGACCCTCTCCATCGCCTTCAGGGCGGACACGACGACCTGCTGCCCGCGACCGGTGCGGCCCCTGTGGAAGAGGGCCATCACCGTCGCGCCGGCCGCGTCGGTTCCGGCGTGGAGCCACGCCTGGGGCTGACTGATGCGGACCGGAGGCCGATCCGGATCGCCGCAGATGTAGAGGAGCCCCGAGAGCGCCCACAGCACCAGGTCCGGCCCCTCCCACCCGCTGTAGGGACCCGTCGCGCCGAAAGGCGTGACGGAGGTGAGGACGAGCTCCGGCCGGACGCGGCAGAGGTCCTCATAACCGAGACCCCACCCCTGCAGGAGCCCGGGCCGGAACGACTCGAGCACCGCGTCGGAGCGCTCCACCAGGCGAAGGAAGAGCTCGCGCCCTGCCTCCTGGGACAGGTCGAGGGTGACCCCCCGCTTGCCCGCGTTGAACGCCATCCAGGAGAGGCTCTTCTCGGGTTCGGGCATGCCGCCCGCGAGCGGCGGCGAGCGCCGGGCGGGATCGCCCCGGCCGGGCGGCTCCACCTTGATCACCTCGGCGCCCAGATCGGCGAGGAGCTTCCCCCCGATGGCTTCGTGCCCGCCGCAGAGATCGAGGATGCGATACCCCGCCAGGAGACCGTCGGGACCGGCGGGCGTGTTCGAGGTTGCCATGGCTGTACGTCGAAACCCCTTACTCCTGAAAGGCTTCTTCCCTCTTCTCGCGGATGGCCGGGAAGATCACCAGGAAGAGCAGCAGAGCCGAGAGGATGAGCAGAACGGCGCTGATCGGGCGGGTCACGAACACGAGCGGGTCGCCGCGTGAAATGAGCATGGCCCGCCGCAAGTTCTCTTCCATCAGCGGACCGAGGATGAAGCCCAGCAAGAAAGGCGCGCCTTCACAGCCCGTCTTGGCGAAGACGTAGCCGAGGAGGCCGAAGGCGACCATGATGATCACTTCGACGGTGCTGTTGTTCAGGCTGTAGACGCCGATGCAGCAGAAGACCAGAATCGCCGGAAACAGGAAGCGGTACGGCACTTTGAGCAGGCTGACCCAGACGCCGATCAAGGGAAGGTTGATGATGACCAGCATCAGGTTTCCGATCCACATGCTGGCCACCATGCCCCAGAACAACTCCGGCCGCTCGTGCATCACGCCGGGCCCGGGCGCAATGCCCTGGATGATCATGGCCCCCATCATCAAGGCCATTACCGCGTTGGACGGCAGGCCGAGGGTCAGCAGAGGGATGAAGGAGGTCTGGGCGGCAGCGTTGTTGGCCGACTCCGGGCCGGCCACCCCTTCGATGGCGCCCTGACCGAAGTGGGAAGGATCCCTGGCCAGACGCTTCTCCAGAGTGTAGGAGGCAAACGAGCTGAGCACCGCCCCTCCCCCGGGCAGTACCCCGAGGACCGAACCGAGGAAGGTGCCTCGAACCGCCGGCGCCCAGGCGTCCCGGAAATCCTTCCTGGAAGGCCACAAGCCCCGAATCCTGGAAGAAACCACTCGGCGATCCTGTCCCCGTTCTAGATTGAGGATGATCTCCGAAAGACCGAACACCCCCATGGCGATGGGCACGAAGCCGAGGCCGTCGGCCAGCTCGGGAAGCCCGAACGTATAGCGGGCCGCCCCCGTATTGGGGTCCATGCCGACCAATCCCAGGAACAGGCCCAGGAAGATCATGCCGACGGCCTTGATGACGGAGCCGTGGGCCAGCACGATGGCCGCGATCAAGCCCAGCACCATGAGGGAGAAGTACTCGGGGGAAGAGAACTTCTGCGAGAAGCCCGCCAGGGCGGGCCCGAAGAGGGCGATCAGCAGGGTACCCACGCATCCGGCAAAGAACGATCCGAGGGCGGCGATGGACAGGGCGACTCCGGCCCTGCCTTGTTGGGCCATCTTGTGGCCGTCGAGGCAGGTCACCACGGAAGAGGCCTCGCCCGGCAGGTTGACCAGGACGGAAGTCGTCGAGCCGCCGTACTGGGCCCCATAGTAG
>JACRCS010000934.1 GCA_016218905.1 Deltaproteobacteria bacterium | reverse complement strand
CCGGTCACGAACTTGGACTCGTCCGAGGCGAGGTAGAGGACCCCGTACGCAACGTCGATCGGTTCGCCCGGATGCCCCACCGGGTGGAGGCTCCCGACGAGACCCCTCCCGTCCTCTTCCGAGATCCCCGCCGTGCGCAGGGAGTCCTTGACCATTGAGGTCCAGATGAACCCCGGGTGCACCGAGTTCACCCGACTCTTCTCGGGCGCGTAGAAGAGCGCGTCGGTCTTGGCCATGAGCCGCACCGCCCCCTTCGAGGCGTGATAGGCGGGCGTGTTCGCGGCGCCCACGAGCCCGTAGACCGACGAGATGTCGATGATGCTGCCCACCCCGGCTCTCTTCATGTACGGGATGACATGCTTGGTGCAGAGAAAGACGCCCTTCACGTTGACATCGATCACCTTGTCCCAACGCTCCGCAGAAAGCTCGTGCGTGGGCGTGCTCGGCAGATCGCAGACCCCGGCGTTGTTGACGAGCACGGTGATGTCTCCGAAAGCGCCTGCGACCTCGGCGAAGACGTCCTTCACCTGCGCCTCGGACGTCACCTCCAGGTGCCAGAACCGGGCTGTGCCCCCGACTGCCTTGATCTCTTCGGCCACCGCCTGCCCGGCGGCGTCGTTGATGTCGGTGACCGCGATTTTCGCCCCCTCCCTGGCCAGAAGGAGGCTGGTCGCGCGCCCAAGCCCTTCCGCGCCGCCTGTCACCACCGCCACTTTCCCCTCGACCCTGCCCATGGTGCTTCCCCTCTCCTCACCGCGGAGGGCGGTTGAAGCGGCCTGGAAGCGTCAGCGTCCGGCGACCGCAGGCTCTCTCTTCTCGAGGAAGGCTGCCACGCCTTCCTTCTGGTCCGCGGTGTTGAAGAGCTTCTCCCTTTCGAACCCCTCCTCCGCGGGAAGCTCTGCGACAGCCGCGATGCCCTTCATCGCCTTGGGCGACGGCCACGGAACCCCGGGCCAGCACCCGCGCCGCGAGTTCTCGAGCGGCCGAGAGCTCCTGGCCCTTGGGCACGATTTTCTCGCCTCCCACCGCGTGACCGGCACCTCCTCGGCGGCCAACGCCAAGGCCCTGGGAGCGAGCACCACCTCCGGCGGAGCGTGTCCGGCGGCAGGTGGGAAGGGTCGGGACGGATCGACCACGCGCTGGATCTGGCTGGCAGGCGTCGCGTCGAGCCTCGCGAGTTCCTCCGCTCTCGCCCGCCACCGAGCCAAATCCCGGTCGCCCCAGCGGAGCAAGAATAGTGCCGTCCACGGTAACGAGCCTCTCCTCGCGGTTCGGCCGGAGAGAGGATCCAAGGAGGCCGCACCGGAACGCGACGGGATTCAGAGGGGCCCACAGGGCACGGTTTCCTAGATGAAACGGGGCGGTCGGATGCCCCAGAGCGGAACGGGACGCGGTTTCGGTACGCTGCTTGCGACAGCGCGGCGGTGATGGCCCTTTCGTTCGGCCGGGAGAGGCCCCGGACGCCCAGGGATCGTCCCGTGGCGCGGCGGGGGACATCCGGCCGTTCCGACAGAACGGGAGTTTCTTTATAGCTCCTAGGACGATATCCCGCAGAGGCGCAGAGAAGGACAGAGAACGAAAGGGGGACGATCGGAATCGAGGCGGCGATTGCCATCCACCGAGAACCAGGACCAGGGCTCCTGGAGACGGTGCAGGAGGTTAGTTTTTGCCCGTGAGCTGCACGACCGCGGATGGGGAGTCGATCGCCAGATTCCCGTAGCGATTACAGACAGAGGGGTCCGCTTCGCCGAAGGCTTCCGGGCGGACATCATCGTCGAATGGGGCATAGCCCGCGGGTCCACGGACGGGCAGGAGCGGGGCCGAGCGTCCTCGCCTTACGGCGCCCCGCTCCCGTCCACCTGCGGGGTTACGGTCCCTTCGCCGGTGGTGGTGATGTGGATCTGGAACTGGGTTCGGACGAACGTGGCCTCCACCGTGCTGTTCGCCATGATGTTCGTGAGCGTGTAGCTCGTCACGGCGCCGACCGAGCCCCCGTTGACCTGGACGTCCCCGACGCCGTACCCGTCGGCCGGGGTGATCGTGAGCGACAGGCTCCCGCCTCGAGGCACCGACGTCACACCGCTGGGCGTGACCGTCCCGTTCGCCCCCGCCGAGGCTGTCACCGTGTAGGTGTCCACCGCGAAGGTCGCGCTGATCGTGTGGTTCGTGGTCACATTCGAGAAGGCATAGCTCGTCACCGCACCCGCCGACGCGCCATCCACTGTCACGGCCGCCACATGGTAGCCGGTGGCCGGTGTGATCGTGAAGGTCTGGCTTCCGCCGGAGTTCACCGTCACCGCGCCGCTCGGGCTGATCGAGCCGTTGGCCCCCGCGCTCGCCGTGACCGTGTAGGTCGTGGCCGCGTCCACTGCGAAGGTCGCGCTGATCGTGTGGTTCGCCGTGACGTTGGTGAACGTGTAGCTCGTCGCTGCAGCCACCGACGCCCCGTCCACCGTGAGCGTCGCCACGCGGTAGCCCGTCGCCGGCGTGAGCGTGAAGCTCTGGTTGGCCCCGCGGTTCACCGTCACCGTGCCGCTCGGGCTGATCGTCCCGTTCGCCCCTGCCGACGCCGTCACCGTGTAGGTGTCCACCGCGAAGGTCGCGCTGATCGTGTGGTTTGCCGTGACGTTGGTGAACGTGTAGCTCGTCGCTGCAGCCACCGACGCCCCGTCCACCGTGAGCGTCGCCACGCGATAGCCCGTCGCCGGCGTGAGCGTGAAGCTCTGGTTGGCCCCCTGCGCCACGGTCACCGCGCCGCTCGGACTGATCGAACCGTTCGAGCCGGCTGACGCCGTGATCACGAAAGACCCGCCCGTCGAACCGGCCACGGCGCTGATCTCTGCGGAGTAGTCGCTTCGCAGTCCGGCCGCGTTGTACGCCACAACCGCCAAGTAATACGTGGCCCCAGCCGAGGCCAGGTCGACGGTGTATTGAGTCACGTTGCCTACGTCGACCTGGGTCGTATACGAGGAGAAACCAGGCGCCGTCCGCGACACCGTGCCGTAGTGAAGTACGTACCCCGTCACCCCTTCCGCGGGCGGGTTCGGGTCCCAGGCCACCGTGACCGGCGCGGCAAGAGCCGCACTTGACAGTGAGAGGAGAAGAACCGCCAAGAACGACAGCGTTCTTCCCAACCATCCGATCCGTGCAGTACTTCTCATGACGCACTCCATATCAGCGTGCCCTCGAGCATTTGCGATCGGTGGACACTCCGACGCGCGAGCACCGATGGAAGCAAGGGTTGTGCCACTGGTCGCCCTCCTCGGTTCGCGTCTTCCACCTGCTCGAAGACCTCTGTGACACTCCTCAGGGCACGAGATCGGAACCCGACCCCCAGAAGCGTACCCGAGTTCCGAGTTCCGAGTTCCGAGTTCCCAGTTCCGAGTTCCCAGTTCCCAGTTCCCAGTTTATCCCCAGGACGGGGTGTATCTCGCGGGGCCCAGCCTCCTACCCGCTCTTCTTCGCCCCCGTCTTCAGCTTCTCGAGGAGCTTCTTCGCGTCGTCGGACCCGGAGAACTCCTTCGCGATCCCCAGCGCCTTCTCGAGCGCGGCCACCGCCTTTCGCACGTCCCCCTTGCCAGCGTAGGCCGCTCCCAGGTGATAGAGCACGGCGGGGTTCTTCCCGAGCTCCTCGACGGCCGGCTCCAACTGGGCCAGAGCCTTCAGGTACACGCCCTTCTTCACGTAGAT
>JACRCS010000948.1 GCA_016218905.1 Deltaproteobacteria bacterium | reverse complement strand
GATGGGGACCATCCGGAGCCGGATTCGGGGTACCACCTCGGTTCAGAATCTGGCGGACTGCGACTTCGTGCTCGAGGCCATCGTGGAAGACCTCGACCGGAAGCGGAAGCTCTTCCGCGACCTGGACGCTCTCTGCCCGGAGCACACGATCTTCGCCTCCAACACCTCCTCGATCCAGGTCATCGAGATCGCGACGGCAACCGGACGCCCGGACCGCTTCGTGGGGATGCACTTCTTCAACCCCGTGCCGGTCATGAAGCTCGTCGAGGTGGTTCGGACCATCCGGTCGAGCGAGGAGACGGTGCGGCAGGCTACCGCGTTCGGCGAATCCCTGGGGAAGAAGCCCATTCAGGCGAAGGACCGGGCCGGCTTCCTGGTGAACCTCCTCCTGGTGCCGTACCTCCTCGACGCGATCCGGGCGCTCGAAGGCGACCTCGCGACCCGGGAGGACATCGACGCGGGGATGGTGCTCGGGTGCGGCTACCCCATGGGGCCGCTGACGCTGCTTGACTTCATCGGCCTGGACACGATCTACTCCGTCGCACAGATCATGTTCGACGAGTTCAAGGACGCCAGGTACGCTGCTCCGCCGCTCCTCAAACAAATGGTGAAGGCGGGTCTCTACGGGAAGAAGAGCGGCAGGGGCTTCTACGAGTACGGCCCATCCGGAAAGTGACTTTCCGGATGGAGCTGTTAGGTGTTAGTCGTCGGGAGAAAGAAACCCGGACGGCGCTCGTCCAGAGCGGATTCTTCCGGACGAGCACGAATTTAGGAGGCGATGCGATGGGCTACGAGAACATTCTGTTCGAGAGAGAGGAGGGCTTCGCGGTCTTGACCGTGAACCGTCCGAAGGTGCTGAACGCGCTCAACGCGCAGACGCTCGCGGAGATCGACGCGGCCGTGGGGGAGGTCGAGGGCGACGCGGGCGTCCGGGCACTGATCATCACCGGCGCGGGGGACAAGGCATTCGTAGCCGGTGCGGACATCAACGAGATCCGTGACCTCCCGTCCCCGGCGGCCGGGGTGGAGATGTCGCGCCGGGGGCACGCGGTCTACCGCCGGATCGAGAAGCTCCCGAAGCCCGTCGTCGTGGCGATCAACGGCTTCGCGCTGGGTGGGGGCTGCGAGCTCGCCCTGGCCGGAGACGTCCGGATCGCGGCCGACACCGCGAAGCTCGGCCTTCCCGAGATCAACCTGGGAATCTTTCCCGGGTACGGCGGCACGCAGCGGCTGCCGCGGCTGGTGGGGAAGGGCATGGCCAAGCTGATGATCTTCTCGGGCGAGATGATTGACGCGCAGGAGGCGTTGCGGATCGGCCTGGTCGAGAAGGTAGTGCCCGCCGGGGAGCTCCTGAGCACAGCCCGGGAACTGGCTTCGAAGCTCGCCGCCAAGGCACCCGTGGCCCTGGCGTACGCCAAGCGGAGCGTCGACGACGGCTTCGAGACGGACCTCGACCGGGGTTGCGGCATCGAGGCGACGAACTTCGGCGTCATCTGCTCCACGGCCGACAAGGCCGAGGGGACCGAGGCGTTCCTCGAGAAACGAAAACCGCGGTTTCGCGGCGAGTAGGGGAGCGAGCTCCGCATCGAGCCGACGCCGGAGCCGTCCCACCCCCGTGCTTTTCACGAGAAGGCTGGTCATGCCCTTTAGAGAGCCGGCGCCGCGCAAGCTCCTGCACAGCCGGCGCATCGCCTGCGACGGGTATGCGCGAGAGGACGGGCTCTGGGACGTCGAGGCCTATCTGACCGACGCGCGGACCTATCCCATGCCGCTCCTGTCCGGCGGGGTTCGCGCTCCGAATGAGCCGTTTCACTGCCTCGGATTGAGAGTCACCGTGGACGGCGATTGGGTCATTCGCCGGGTCGAGGTCGCGACGGACCGGGTGCCTGCCCGCGAGTGCGAGCTCGTCGGGGTCCTCTACGAGCGCCTCGTCGGCCTCAAGATCCGGCCCGGTTTCAACGCGAAGATCAAGAAGCTGTTCCAGGGCGCCGCGGGCTGCACTCATCTGACGGAGCTCCTCGGAACGGTTGCGACCGCGGCGTACCAGACGCTCTCGCGGATGCGCCGGATCTCGCAGGCGTACGAGAGCGGGGCGCTCGAGGGGCCTCTGGCCAAGAACCTGGTGGCCTATCAGAAGGTCGACGGCATCGACGCACGTTCGATCCTGAACACCTGCTTCGCGATGCGCAGCGACGGTGAGGTCGGCAGGGAGCTGCTTTCGGCGGGCTCCGGGCTCGGGCAGGCCGCGTCTGCCGAGGCGGGGACCGAGACCGACGACGAGGTGCCCAACCCCTGACGTCCCTCCCTCAGCTCCTTCCGCTCTCCGCCACCCCCACTCCTCCTTGCTTGACCGTAAAACGACGCCACTTGAACCCGTTCGAGGGGGTGACGCGTTGCCCGGTTTCGCCTGGCGAGTGCTCAGCTCAGGTCGAGATTTGCCAGAGACGCCACCTGGCCCAGCGGTAGCATGGTAATCCTCTCCTCGGCGGCATAGCGTTCCGAGCCGGGATGGACCACCCATAGGTGCTCGAGCTTGAGGTCCTCGAGCGCCGTGAACATGGAGCGCGTGGTCCTCGGGGCGTCACCGTACTTGAACTCGAACCCGTAGCGCTTGCCGCGGGCGAAGACGAGGAGATCGAGTTCCGCGCCGGCGTGGGTCGCCCAGAAGTATGCGTCCCTCGTTCGGAGCACG
>JACRCS010000927.1 GCA_016218905.1 Deltaproteobacteria bacterium | reverse complement strand
GTTCGCGCGGGGCACGGAGCCGGCACACCGGGTAATCGAGCAGCGGGAGCATGACGACAAGCCGGCTCTCTGACGTGCGACCCTTTCGCGTCTCTGGTCTCTTTGGTCCCCCTTTTGGTCTAGGCGCGACCATCGAAGAAACCCGAGCCACCCGGCCATGACTATCGTCGCCCGCGTCTCCTGCGCCGCTTATGCGGAAGTCGGTCGGGCCGTGGAGCGATCGCTCGAGCTCCTCGGCGGCCCAGAGAGGTTTGCGCGTTCGGGCGAGCCGTTGCTCGTCAAACCGAACCTGCTCGCCGCCCACCCGGCCGACGCCGCCGTGACGACCCATCCCGCCGTCTTGGACGCCCTCCTCCGCGTCGCCTCCGATCTCGGGGCCAAAGCCGTCGTGGGCGACTCTCCGGGACTCGGTGCCGTCCGGCGCGTCGCCCGCGTCGCCGGCATCCTGGAGGTCTGTCGCAGGCACGGCGTTCCGCTGCTCGATCTGGGAGACGAGGAGGCGGTGCCTGTCTCGGGGTCGGCGTACCGGCAACTCGAAGTGGCACGTGCGGCGCTGGAGGCCCCGTGGCTCTGGAATGTGGCCAAGTGGAAGACCCACGCGATGATGGGCCTGACGCTCAGCGTCAAGAACCTGTTCGGATGCGTCCCGGGAAAGCGAAAGATCAGGGCCCACTTCCGCTCGGGCCGCGATCCGGATGGCTTCGCCCGACAGCTCCTGGGGCTCTGCGAGGTGCTCGCGCCGGCCCTGAACCTGCTCGACGGCGTCGTGGCCATGGACGGAGAGGGGCCGAGCCGCGGCCGTCCGATCCCGAGAGGGCTCCTTCTCGCCTCCGCGAGCCCGGCGGCCCTCGATTGGGAGGCGACCCGGCTCTCGGGCTTTCCCCCGGCTCGGGTCCCGACGGTGCACCTCTCCCTCGCCGCGGGCGAGGTCGTTCCCGCCGAGATCCAGATTGCCGGAGACTCCGCGGAGCCGATGCGCTTTCGCCCGGCCAACGGCACGCCCTGCGACTGGCCCCTGCCCGGCTTCCTCCGCGACCTCGTCCGCCGGATGCTCTCTCCGGCCCCGAGCTTCTCGGCCGCCCTCTGCACCGGCTGCGGCGTCTGCGCGGACGCGTGCCCGGCCGCAGCCCTCGTCCACCGCGCCCCTCCGGAGTTCTCGCAGCAACGCTGCATTCGGTGCTATTGTTGCCAGGAGCTCTGCCCGTCGGGGGCCGTCGCCATACCGGGCCGCGGCCTCGGGGCTGTGTTCCGTTCGGCGCAGGGGAGAAGACCATGAACGAGGTCTACGTCGGCATCGACGTCGGAGGCACGCACACGGACGGGGTTGCCGTCCTCGAAAGCCGGATCGCGCACAAGGTCAAAGTCCCCACCACCGACGACCTCGCGGCCTGCACGCTGGAGGCCCTCGAACAACTCCTCGACGAGATCCCGCCCTCCTACGTGAGCCGGGTGGTCCTCTCCACGACGCTCGTCACGAACGCCGTCGTCGAGGAGAAGCTGGAAAAGACGGGGCTCGTCGTCACGGCCGGCCCCGGGATGAACCCGGCGAGCCTCCTCGTCGACGGCGACTGCCGCGTCGCGGGCGGCGCCATCGATCACCGGGGGCGCGAGATCGCTCCGCTCGACAATGAGGGTGTGGCAGGCCATCTGGAGCGCATGGCGGGAAGCGGCGTGCGGGTCCTGGCGGCCGTCGGCAAGTTCTCCGTGCGGAACCCGGCGCACGAGCTTCGGATCGGCGAGCTCGCGGGCGGCCGGTTCGACTACGTCGCTCTGGGGCACACGCTCTCCGGGCTGCTCAATTTCCCGCGCCGGGTGGCGACGGCCTACCTCTCCGCCGGGGTCTGGCGCCGGTACGCGCGGTTCATCGAGGCCATCGGAGAGGCGCTCACGAGCTTCGGCATCCACGCCCCGCTCTACATCCTTCGCGCCGACGGGGGCACCCAGCTCGCGGCTTCCGTCCGGAACCCCGCCGAGACCGCCCTCTCCGGCCCCGCCGCCAGCATCATGGGCGCCGCGGCGCTCGACGACATGGGGGCCGACAGCTTCGCCTTCGATATCGGCGGGACGACCACGGACATCTCCCTCTTCACCGGCGGGGTTCCTCTGCTCGAAGCGAAGGGCGCAAAGATCGGCCGCTTCCGAACGCAGATCCGCTCGCTCTACACGCGCTCCACCGGCGCCGGTGGCGATAGCCTCGTGAGCCTCGAAGGGGACGCCTTGAAGGTGGGCCCACGGCGCCTAGGCCCCCCCGCCTCCCTCGGCGGCGCTCATCCGACTCCCACCGACGCGCTCGTGCTCCTCGGGAGGGCGCTCGGCGACCGAGAGAAGGCGGCCCTGGTCCTGACGCCCATCGCCGAGAGCCTCGGGCTCATGGTGGAGGAGACCGCACGGCGCGTCCTCAAGGCACTCGCCGGCGTCATCGCAAAGGCGGCCGTCGCCTACCTCGCCGAAGTGAATGCCAAGCCCGTCTACACGATCCACGAACTCCTCGCCGATCGCCAGATCCGCCCTCGGCGGGCCGTGGCCGTGGGCGGCCCCGCCCGCGCGCTGGCACCGTACGTGGAGGAGGCACTCGACCTGCCCGTCCACGTTCCGGAGCATTTCGACGTGGCGAACGCGATCGGGGCGGCGCTCTCCCGCGTGAATCTGGAGGTGAACCTCCTGGCGGACACGGCCGGCGGAACGCTCTCGATCCCTGAGGCCGGTATCTTCCGCTCGATTCCGCGCTCGTACTCCCTCGCCCAGGCGAAGGAGGAAGCAGCCGAGGCCCTCCGCACCGTGGCCCGGGGTAAGGGCCTGCTCGATCCGGAAGCGGTCGTCGAGATCGCGGAAGAGGAGAGCTTTCGGGTCGTGGAGGGCTCGACCCACGCGGGGAACATCCACCGCCTCCGGCTGCAGATCCGCCCCGGGCTTCTACGCCGGCTGACGTGAGAGGTCGTCCATGATCGACTTGAAGGCCCCGCACCGGACCGGCATCGTCTTCTTCCCCGCGTTCGACTGGTCCATCAGCCCGACGCACCCGGAACGGGAAGAGCGCCTCCTCTACACGAGGGACCAGATCTTCGAGGAGGGGCTGCTGGACATCGAGGGGATCGAGGAGTTCGCCCCGGAGGTCGCGACCCACCAAGACGTGGAACGCGTCCACACCTGTTTTCCGTCGAGCGCCGCCCTGGCGAGCACCTCCCACCTCATCTCTGCCGGCGGCGCCATCACGGCCGCGCGCAAGGTCATGGAGGGCGAGGTGGAACGGGCGTTCGCCCTGGTGCGCCCGCCCGGCCATCACGCCCGCCGGGTGGTCCAGGGGCTGCGGGGTTTTTGCGTCATCAACATCGAAGCCGTGATGATCGAGTACCTGCGCCGCTACTTCCGGGACCTGCGGGTGGCGATCGTCGACACCGACTGTCACCACGGCGACGGTACCCAGGACATCTACTGGCACGACCCCGACACGCTCTTCATCTCGATCCACCAGGACGGCCGGACCCTGTACCCGGGCACGGGCTTTCCCGATGAGCTGGGCGGCCCCAACGCCATGGGGTCGACCATCAACGTCCCTCTGCCTCCGGGCACCACCGACGAAGGCGTCCTGTACGCCCTCGACCACCTTGTGCTGCCCATTCTCGAAGACTGGAAGCCCGACCTCATCGTCAACTCGGCGGGCCAAGACAACCATTTCACCGATCCCATCACCGACATGGCGGTGACCGCCCAGGGCTACGCCGCCATCACGCGGAAGCTCAAGGCACACATCGCGGTTCTCGAGGGAGGTTACTCGGTCCAGAGCGCGCTCCCGTACGTCAACACCGGCATTCTGCTGGCCATGGCCGGACTCGATTCGAGCCGCGTCATTGAGCCGGACTACCGTCCGGACCGGTTCCACCAGAGCCAGCGCACGAAGGAGTACGTGGCGAGAATCTGCGAGATCATGCTCGACAAGTACAAGCGCAGAGACGAATTGCGGGAACAGGCGTTTCGCGGCCTGAGCCACCACCGGGACGTGCGACAGGTCTACTACGACGGGGACGGAATCACGGAGAACCAGACGGAGCGGGTGCGCATCTGCTCGGAGTGTGGCGGAGTCGTTGTGCTGGAGAGCGCTGTTGCCGGGAGGGGAAAGGTCCTCACCATCGAGCTCCCCCGGCGCTGCTGTCCCGCCTGCCGCACCGAAGGCGAGGAGGCGTACAACGGGGCCGACGCCCGCCAGTTCGCCGTCATCGAGCTCCACGACCGCCCGGCAGACGCGGTGCTGCGCCGGGAGCGCTGACCTCCGCAGCTCCCTCCGCCGACCGGACGGGCGCCGGCAGCCGTCCCGGCCCCCAGCGCCCCACGGGGAGACCGTCTGATCCCCGTCGGAGCCCCGTCCGCGCCTGAGGCGCCCTCCGCACTGGAGTTCCGCCCGTGCTCAGCTATCCTTTCCGCCGAAGGCCGGGGCTCCCCCCCAAGCCTCGAGAGGAGAGGAACTCCGGATGCGCGCGGTGCTCTTCGACGCCGGCAACACTCTCATTCACTCCAGGGTCTCCATCGGGGACTCGTACGCCCGGGTGGCGCGCACCCACGGGGTCCAGGCCCAAGCCGACGCCCTCGACCGCTCCTTCGCCGAGGCGTTCACTCGCCGGAAGGAGTTCTTCGTCGGGAGCGTATCGAATCCTCACTCTCCGGCGCGGGAGCGCGCCTGGTGGCGTGGGCTGGTGGCGGACGCGTTCCGTGCGGTGGGCCTGTGGGGCGTGCTGGAGCCGGTCTTCGACCGCGTCTTCGAGGACCTCTACGCCCTCTTCGAGCGGCCGGAGGCCTGGGAAGTCTTTCCCGACGTCGAGCCGTGCTTGCAGGGGCTCGAGGCGAGGGGCATCCCGGGGGCGATCGTCTCGAATTGGGATAGCCGCCTCCACAAGGTGCTCTCCGGGCTCCGCCTCCACGAGCGCTTCCGCTTCGTCCTCACCTCGGCCGAGTTCGGAGCCGAGAAGCCTGACCCGTCCATCTTCCTGGAAGCCGCCCGCCGGCTCGGCGCACCACCCGCCGAAGTCCTGCACGTCGGGGACCTCCTCGTCGACGACATCGAAGGCTCCCGAGCCGCCGGCATGCGCGGCCTCCTCATCGATCGCGAATGCACCGTGCCGCCCATCGCCGATCGCATCTGCCGGCTGGACGAACTGCTGGAGAGGATCTGAAGCCGAGCGGGTTGTCGATTGGAGGTTCAAAGCACCCCTCAGGAGAGGTGAAAGCAGGTTATCGGTTGTCGGTCAGGATCACCCGCGCCTTACCGAGAACCGAAAACCGAAAACCGAAAACCGAAAAACCAAAGCGCCCCTGGGAGCGTGAGCTCGCCAGGGGCGTTTGGTTTTTCAAAAAAGATCGGCGGCGACCAACTCTCCCACCGGGTGACCCCGGCAGTACCATCGGCGCGGAGGGGCTTAACGGCCGTGTTCGGAATGGGAACGGGTGTCTCCCCCTCGCTGTGGCCACCGAAAAAGTTCGACAACTTCATCGGCGTTCGGGATTCGAGAGC
>JACRCS010000926.1 GCA_016218905.1 Deltaproteobacteria bacterium | reverse complement strand
CTACGACAAGCTCCACGTCCACAGCCGGTCCGGCGCCGTGGGAAAGGCGCTGAGGTCCGGGCTGATCTGACGCCGGGTCGGGGCTCAGCCCTTTCTGGGCCAGTACTCCGTCGCGACGTCCTCCCCGACGACCGTCGTCCCCGCGTCTCCACGGAGCATTCGCGCCGTGTCCTCGAGGGCGCCGATGCAGGCGGCGTGGCCCGTTGCCTCGGCGAACTCGCACGCGGCCTGGACCTTCGGACCCATCGAGCCGGCCGGAAAGGAGTACTTCCTCAGCTCCGAGATGGAGACGGTCTTGAGAGCCCGGGCCTCGGAGGTTCCCCACCCGATGTAGACCGCGTCGGCGTCAGTGGCCATGACGAACGCGTCGGCTTCGACCTCCCGCGCCAGGAGCGAGGAGGCGAGGTCTTTGTCGATGACGGCCTCGATGCCGCACAGCTTCCGGTCGGGCCCGTACATCGTCGGAATGCCGCCGCCGCCCGCGAAGATGACGACGGCTCCCTTCTCCAGGAGCCACTTCACGGGGCGGATCTCGAAGATCCGCTTCGGCCGGGGTGACGGGACGACGCGCCTGTAGCCGTCGCCATCCGCCTTGAAGGTCCATCCCTTCTCCGCCGCCATTCGGTCGGCGTCGTCCTTCGTGTAGACGGGCCCGATCGGCTTCGTCGGGTTCCGGAAGGCCGGGTCTGCCGGGTCGACCTCGGTCATCGAGAGGATCGTCGCGAACGGCCGTTCGAACGGGAGGAGGTTCCCCATCTCCTGCTCGATGACGTAGCCGATCATCCCCTCGGTCTGCGCGCCGAGGACGTCGAGCGGGTAGGGCTCGAGGCTCGTGTAGGCCGATTGCTGGAGGGCGATGAGCCCCACCTGCGGACCGTTGCCGTGAGAGATGACGATCTCGTTGTCGTTGGCGACCGGCGCGAGCGCCTCGCAGGCGCGCTTCACGTTGGCCCGCTGGTTCTCGGCCGTCATCGGCTCTCCACGCTTCAGGAGGGCGTTCCCGCCCAGGGCGACGACGACGCGCATGCCTTCTACTCCTCGTCACCCACCGTGCTGCGCCCCCCGCGGTGACGAAGAGCCGGGGGCATGGGAGCCTTGCTGATCATGTTCGCGGAGGACCGCCGAGCGGCTTGGCCGCGAGGTGAAGGCGCAGCCAACCCGGGCGCCGGGTTGACTTCGTCTTCGTACTGGTCCCCGAACCCCTCCGCGGCGGGATTTCTCTTAGGCGAGCGTCGCGACGAGGACGGCCTTGATCGTGTGGAGCCGGTTCTCCGCCTGGTCGAAGACGACGGACGCCGGCGACTCGAAGACGTCGTCGGTGACCTCCATCGCCTCGATCCCGAATTTCTGGAAGATGTCCTCGCCGATCTTCGTCTGACGGTTGTGGAAGGCCGGGAGGCAGTGAAGGAACTTCGCTTTCGGGTTCCCGGTCGCGGCCAGGAGGGCTGCGTTGACCTGGTACGGCAGGAGGAGCTTGATCCGCTCGGCCCAGACCGAGTCCGGCTCGCCCATCGAGACCCAGACGTCCGTGTGGACGTAGTCGACGCCGTGGACGGCGGCCTTCGGGTCCTCGGTGAGCGTCACCTTCCCGCCGGAGGCGGCGGCCAGCGCGTTCGCCTTCGCGACGAGCTCGTCGACGGGCCAGAGGTGCTTCGGCGCGCCGAGCCGTACGTCCATCCCCATGAGGGCGCCGCCCAACATGAGGGTATTCCCCATGTTGTTTCGCGCGTCGCCGAGATAAGCGTAGGAGATCTGGGCGAGCGGCTTGTCGCTGTGCTCACGCATCGTCAGGAGGTCGGCGAGGATCTGGGTCGGGTGGAACTCATCGGTGAGGCCGTTGTAGACCGGGACGCCTGCCCACCTGGCCAGCTCCTCGACGATCGCCTGCCCGTAGCCGCGGTACTCGATGGCGTCGTACATCCGCCCGAGGACCCGCGCCGTGTCCTTCATCGTCTCCTTCTTCCCGATCTGGGAGCCGGAGGGTCCGAGGTACGTCACGCTTGCCCCCTGGTCGTAGCAGGCGACCTCGAACGCGCAACGCGTGCGGGTCGAGTCCTTCTCGAAGATGAGGGCGACGTTCTTCCCGCTCAGCTTCGGCGTCTCGACGCCCGCGCATTTGGCCCGCTTGAGATCTCGCGCCAGGTCGAGGAGGTAGAGGACTTCCTTGGGGGTGAAGTCGTGGATCGTCAGGAAGTGACGGTTCTTCAGGTTGAACGGCATGGGTCCTCCGGCAACAGCCTTCCCCTGGCGGCGGCGGGACCGCTCCGGGCACCTCCCGCGAGGCTCCTTCCGGACGTCCGTCGAGCGCGCGCCGCCCCTCCTCGGGGGCGAATCTGGCATTTTAGTACGGATCGCCGTTTGACCAGCCCCCCCTTCCGGAAATACGCTTCCTGGTTATGAAGCGGGACTTTGCTATCCATGCATCGACACTCCTCCTCGCCGGCGCTCTCGGCGGGCTGCTCCTCTCCCAGGCGGCCTGCAGCAAGAGCGGGCCCGACATCAAGATCGGCGTGATCGCGGAGCTGACGGGCGAGATCCCTGCCGTCGGCGACTCCTGCAAGAAGGCCGCGGAGCTCGCCGTCGCCGAGATCAACGATTCCGGCGGCGTGAAGATCGCGGGCACGAAGCATCTCCTCCACCTCGTCATCGAGGACAGCCAGGGGGCGGCCCAGCCGGCCGCCGAAGCGGCCCAGCGCCTCATCGAGCAGGAGAAGGTCCTCGCGAGCATCGGCCCGAACGCCAGCCTCGGCGCCGTCCCG
>JACRCS010000925.1 GCA_016218905.1 Deltaproteobacteria bacterium | reverse complement strand
TCCGCCCCGGATGTCGGTCAGGCGCGTCACCAGCACCGCGGAGTTGGGAAGGTAGGACTGTTGGGCCCCCACCTGGTCCACCAACTCGACAACGCAGTAGCCGTGCCCCTCGCCCGCGGCATGCTCCTGCAAAAGGGAACAGAAGGTGGGGTCGCCGTCAAAACGGGGGAGACAGCACCAGACGATCTCCCCCTGGCCATCTACCAGGGCGCCGATCTGGCAGTTGCCGATCAGGGCCAGATCCAGGGAATGGGTCATCGGTCTCTCTCCTCCGGGGCTCTAGGGACGGGTGGGTCTGGGCTGGTGCCCTGCCGCCGTGCCGGACCCGGCACTCGGGGCGTGCCCGGAAGGGAGGAGGATCGATCCGTGGACGGGACCAGTAGGGACTCGTCGAACGACGCAAGATACCCGCCGCGGGTCGCGTCGGCTCCCACGGTGCTCCTCACGACCAGGTCGATCGTGGGGTCCACGCCGCGGCGCAGGCCCTTCTCCACGAGCGAAACCTGGCGCGGCGTCAGGACCGTCCGTACACGGACCGTCGCCAGAAGGAGGAGCCGATCGTCCTTGCGGACGAAGCGGTGCTCCACCAGGGTTGCGCTGCGGTCGTGGCGGCGTAGCTGCGCGGTGAGCGCGTCCTGCAGCCGACGGCCCAACTCGCGCTCCTCCTCGTTGGGCGGCGGCTCCCCCGCCGGGACGTAGAGGTAGCGCTCCGCGTCGGCGTCCCGGGTCAGAACCGAGCGGACCGTGAGACGCAAGGGCACGTTGGTCTGCGCCTGGAGCACCGCCTGCAGCCTGGCCACGCTGGCCGGCTCGATGGCCGTCGGCGTGTGGACGACGGCGGCCACCAGAGACTTTCCCCCGGTCGTCTCATGCCGCAGGTCGACGAGCCGCGTTCCAGGGAAGCCGGCGAGCCCCTGGGTCAGGGCCTCGGAGAGTCGGGAGAGGAACGACGTTTGCCCCAGAGCCTCGGCACGACGTTTCCGGTCGTCCGGGGTGATGAACACCGGGCCGTTGTCGTCGGCGTCCTTGGAGAGAAGGGACCGGATCACGAGGCGAATCTCCGGGTCGAGCCCCCTGCGAAGGCTCTCCTCGATGCGCGCAACCTGCTCGGGGAGAAACTCCTGCGGTGTGAGGACCACGGCCACGACCTCCGTCTTGCCGCTCTCCTTCCGGTACTGGACCTCGGAGAGGTGGGCGCCGGCGCTCGAACGAACCTCGGCCGCAAGCGTCGCCTTCAGCGCCTCGGAGAATTGGTTCTCCGAAGCCAGAGCAACGAGCGTGCGGGTCAGGACGACTGCCACGGCGACAAGCAACGTCAGACTGAGCCCGAATCGTCGCAAGAGCACGGTTGCCGTGAACTGCTCGGAGGGGCCCGCCCTTCCCAGGCCGGCGAGCAAGAAGACCAGGGCGGCCGCAAGCTCGATCGCCAGGAAGTTGGCGAAGAAGAGGAGGAAGGCGCCGAGCGCCCAGTCCCACTGACCCGCCGAAAGGCACAGCCCACACGTGGCGAGCGGTGGGACGAGCGCCGTGGCGATCGCGACGCCGGGAAGCGCCGGGCTGATTCGTTCGTCGACCAGGGCATAGGCACCCGCCAAACCCGAAGCAAGCGCTACGAAGATATCGTAGAGCGTCGGCTTGGTCCGCGCGAGGATCTCCGGACCGAAGGCGGGGTAGATCGACAGAGCCCCGATGAGCGCCGCCAGGGCCACGCACAGGAGAACCCCGGCCCCCTCGGAGAGGGCGGCCCGTCCGAGCAGGCGCCGGCTCCCGGTGGCAAGGGCCAGGGCCATGCCGAAGATCGGCCCCATGAGGGGCGCCACCAGCATGGCGCCGATGACCACGGCCGTACTGCCGGCCAGAAGCCCGAAGGCCGCGATCGTAGTCGACAGGACGACGAGCAGGTAGTAGGCGGCCCGGGGCGTGGACGACTCCAGGACCTGCGCGTGGATCCGGTGCCGGTCCTCGATCGTCTTCTTCGTTCGGAATCGGCTCCGGAGCTTCGTCCACACGGTATCCATCGGCATCTTGAACCCTCTCCCGTCAGGGCACTCGCCCGATCCCCCCTTTTGCGCCGTCCAATTCGGAAAATGTTCAGCTCGGATCAGCGCTCGTCACGGGGCCCCTGCCGTGCAGCCAACAGCCGGTACAATCGCTCCGTGTCCTCTCGGCGGCACAGCTCCGAGCCCGGCGTCATGACCGCTGCGGCACCCGCCGCCACCCCGAAGCGGACCGCGTCCCGCACCTCCTCGCCCCGCGCCAGGCTGAGCACGATGCCGGCCACCATGCTGTCACCGGCCCCCACTTTGCTCTTGATGGGCACGACCGGCGTTCGCACCCGTTCGCAGCCCTCGGCGGAGGCCAGCATCACGCCTGCGGCCCCCAGGGAGAGCGCCACCACCGCGCTCCGGCCTGTCCTGACCCACTCCGTCGCGATTTCCTGTTGCTCGATCTCATCTGCCAGCTCTCGCCCCGTCAGCTCGCGCAGCTCCCGGAGGTTTGGCTTGATCAGGTATACGCCCTCTTGGAGAGCCAGGCGGAGCGCCTCGCCCGACGTATCGACCACGACTCTGGCGCCGAACCTGTTGCCGATGCGCGCGACCTGGGCGTAGAAGTCCGAGGGAACGCCCGGCGGCAGGCTGCCGCTGGCGACGAGGTAGGACGGTTTCGGTTCCGCAGCGGCGAGCGCATCGAGGCACCGGCGCCACTCCTCTTCGCGCAGGGGCGGTCCCGGCATGCCGAAGCGATACTGTCGGCCGGTCGTCTCTTCGTGGATGGCGAGACTCTCCCGGGTCCAGCCCTCGACGGAAATCGGCAGACAGGTGAGCCCTTCCTGTTCAAGAAGCTCCAGAAGATGGCGGCCGGTCGGCCCTCCACAGGAAAAGAGAGTCGCTGACTCGCCCCCCAGCTTTCTCAAAGCCCGCGAGACGTTGACGCCACCGCCGCCGGGTTCGAAGCGGGGGGGCTTGCAGTACAGTTTTCGCTCCGCAATGATCCGCTCCACACTCGAGCTCTTGTCGAGCGCAGGGTTCATCGTGAGGGTAAGGACCGGTTTCATCAGGGCATCTCCTCCATCTCGGGTGCAAGACAAGTTCCTAGCGAGGCTTCGCCTCAGATCACCAGCGACCGGCGAAACGCAGACCTTCTCTCGCAGAGGCGCAGAGGCGCAGAGGAAATCAAAGACCCAAAAAGGAGGTTTCGGTTTTCAAACAAAAGGATCTTCTCTGCGCCTCCGCGCCTCCTATTCCTCCGTTCCCGCTCCTGCGTCCGCCCCACGCTCCATTGGGCCCTCCTCAGGAGCAGGGAAGAGGGAACAGCCTTCACACCCGTCCCCCGACGCCCCCAGGTCGTCCCTCACACTCTCCTTCCAGAGGGGAACGCCGCTGAAGTAGGCGGCACGACCGAGCATGTGGGCCGCCACCGGCGCCGTGAGGACGATGAAGGCGATGATCGCCAGGATCTTCCCGGTCACGACCGCATCCTCGAAGAAGAGGGCCACGCCCCCGAGGATGAACGTCACCCCCAGGGTGGAGGCCTTGGTGGTGGCCGACAGCCGCATGAAGAGGTCCGGCATCCGCACCACGCCGATGGCGGCCACCACGGCGAAGAAGGTCCCGGCGCCCAGCAGGATCGCTACGATCGTCTCACGCACCGTAGCCCCTCCGGTGCAGGTAGTAGGCGAAGGCCACGGTCCCCAGGAAGGTGATGAGGGCCAGAACGATGGCCGCGTCCAGGTAGGCCGGCTCCCCCGTGGCCACGGCATAGGCGGCCGAGAGGGCGATGATGAGGGTAGCCGTCAGGTCGAGGGCCACCACCCGGTCCGGCAGGCTCGGCCCCCGGACCAACCGAAAGAAGGCGACGACGATGCCGCTGCCGAGAAGCGGCAGGACGACGAGATCGAGAAAGGCGCCGAGGGTCACCGGAACACCTCCTGGACCCGGCGCTCGAACCCCTGCTTGATTCCCTCCACCAGGGCTGCCGGGTCGTCGATATACATGGCGTGCACGTAGAGGGTGCGCCGGTCGGCGGCCACGTGGAGGCTCAAAGTGCCCGGTGTGAGCGTGATGAGGGTGGCCAGCACGGTGATCTCCAGGTCGGAGTCGAGATCGAGGGGGACGGCGACGATGCCGGGGGTCATGTGGTGGCGGGGCGTGAGAACGTCGTGGGCCACCCTCAGGTTGGCCGCCACGAGCTCCCGAACGAAGAAGAGGAGGAACCGGGCCGCGGCCCGCACCCGGCCCAGGTAGGCGGCGATGCCGCGACCGTGGCGGGTGACCCACAGGACCAGGAAGCCGAAGACGAGGCCGGTGAAGAAGCCGGCCGCCGTGTACTCTCCGGTGAGCGCCATCCAGGCCAGGGCCAGGAGAAGGTTGGAGAGAAACGGGGTCATGGCGTCACCCCCAGCACGGTGGCGATGTAGAGCTCGGGGGTCAGGAGCTGCCGGGCGGCGTCGAGCGCCACACGAAAGAACGGCTCGGCGCCCACCCCCAGGACGACCGTCACGAGGGCGAGAGCCGCCGCCGGTGCCCCGAGCAGTAGGCGCTCCCTCTGGGAAAGCGACGGGGGACGGTGGGCGCGAGGTTCTCCCCCGCTGGCTGGCCGGTCTTTCCAGAAGGCCTCGGCCCAGATCTTGGTCATGGAGAAGAGGGTCAGGAGGCTCACACCCAGGGCCGCGGCCACCACCACGTAGTGCCCGGTTTCGAGCCCCGCCCGGAGGAGTGCCAGCTTCGCCCAGAAGCCCGAGAGAGGCGGCACCCCCGCCAGGGCCAGGGCCGGCACCAGGAAGAGAGCCGCCACCAGAGGCCGCCCTTCGTAGAGCCCGCCCAGCTCGGCCAGCTCCGACGTCCCGGTCAGCCGTTTCACGATCCCGCCGACCAGGAAGAGGGCCGACTTGGCCGCGATGACGTGGACCATGAAGAAGATCGTCCCGGCCAGGGCCAAGGGGGTCAGAAGCCCGAGCCCCAGGACGAGGTAGCCGATCTGGCTCACGATGTGAAACGACAAGAGGCGGCGAATCTCATGCTGGGTCACGGCGCCGAGAACCCCGCTCACCATCGTGAGCCCCGCCGCCGCCAGGAGAAACGTCCGCCCCGCCTCGGCCTCCTGGACGAAGAGGAGCGTGAAGATCCGGATCAGCACGTAGACGCCCACCTTCGTAAGGAGCGCCGAGAAAAGGGTGGTCACCGCCACCGGCGGGGTGTGGTAGGAGGCCGGGAGCCAGAAGAAGAGCGGAAAAATCGCCGCCTTGATCCCGAAGGCGGCGAACAGGAGCGCCGCGACGACCGGGACCGGGCCGGCGTGGGGTCCGGCCCGCAGCTGCCGGGCCAGGTCGGCCAGGTTGAGCGTACCGGCCACCCCGTACAGGATACCGATCCCCGCGAGAAAGAAGGCCGAAGCGATCAGGTTGAGGGCCACGTACTTGATGGCCCCCTCCATGTGCGACCTTCGACCCCCGAGGGCCAGCAGCACGAAGGAGGCGATCAGCATCACCTCGAACCAGACGTAGAGGTTGAAGAGATCCCCCGTCAGCAGGGAGCCGCAGACCCCGAGCAACAGCACTTGCAGGAGCGGGTGATAGCCGAGGGCCTCCTGCCCGGTTTCCGGATCGCCCAGAGAGTACACCGCCACCGCCAGCCCCATGGCTCCGGCGGTCACGACCATGACGGCACTGAAGAGGTCGGCCACCAGGGTGATGCCGAAGGGGGCGGCCCAGTCTCCCGCTTGGACGCTGACCACACCCTCCGCCCTCACCGCCGCGAAGAGCGCCATCCCCGCCCCCAGCAGGGCCGCCGTTCCGACCACGCCGAGCAGCCGCTGGAACTCCCGACGGTTCCAGGCGAACAAGCCGGCGATGGCCGTCGCGAGGGGGATGAGGAGGGGAAGGAAGAGGAGCTGCGTCACGGGACGCTCTCCGGCTCCGTATCCGTCGTCGTCATCACGTCCAGGTCGTCGCTCCCCACGGTCTGGTACACCCGTTTGATCAGCACCAACGTGAAGGCCTGCACCCCGAAACCGATCACGATGGCGGTCAGGATGAGGGCCTGGGGGAGCGGATCGGCCACCGGCACGAGCGGCTCCAGGCCGCCCACGGGCACGTACGGTGGGCGGCCCGCGGTCAGGCGTCCCACGGTGAAGATCAGCAGGTTGGCCCCATTGGCCAGGAGCGCCAGGCCAAACACCATCTTCACGACGCTCCGCCTCACCATCAGGTAGAGCCCCGTCGCATACAGACCTCCGATGACCACCGCCAGGACGCTCTCCACCCTACTCCTCCATGAGGCTGAACACGATCAGGAGCGCCATCCCCGCCACCACCAGATAGACCCCCGCGTCGAAGAGAAGCGGCGTGCCGGCGTGGCCGATGACCGGCATCCGCAGGGTGCTCCAGCGGCCGGTGAGAAACGGCTGCCCCAGCGTCATCGACACGAGGCCGCTCGCCAGGGCGGTGAGAAGCCCCGAGGCCACCAGGAGCCGCGGCTCGGCCCGGAGCATCCGCCGGGCCTGGGCTACGCCGTGGGCCAGCGCCTGGAGCACGAAGGCCACCGCAGCCACGAGCCCCGCCACGAACCCTCCCCCCGGCTCGTTGTGGCCGCGCAGGAGGAGGAAGAGGGAAAAGAGCAGCAGCAGCGGCAACAGGAGCCGGCTGGCGGTCGACAGGATCAGCGACTGCACGGCCCTACCCCTCTTCCCCGCGCCGCATCTTCACCAGGCCGTGGACCCCCAGGGCGGCCACGGCGAGCACCGTGATCTCCCCCAGGGTGTCGAGAGCCCGAAAATCGACCAGGATCACGTTCACCACGTTGCGGCCGTGGCCGGCCGGCAGGCTCTGCGCCAGGTAGTAGGCGCTGACGTGCGGCTCGAGCGTCCGGGAGACGGTCAGCAGCACCAGCAGCGTCATGAGGGCGCCGATGGAGAGCGCCACGGCCACGTCCCTCGCCCGCCCGGCCGGCCCGGAGAGGAGCGAGAAGCGCGGCAGCCGGTACAGGACCAGGACGAAGAGGATGATCGAGAGGGTCTCGATGCAGAACTGGGTCATGGCCAGGTCGGGCGAGCCGTACAGGATATAGATCAGGGCCACCCCGTACCCCACCGTGCCGACGGCCGCCACCGCCGTCAGGCGAGAGGTGGTCACCGCGGCGGTGAGGGCTCCCCCCAGGACGAGCGCCGCGGCCAGCCACTCGTGCAGCCCCCCTTCGGGGCGCGGCAGCTCGCCGGGAAGGCCTGCCCGCAGGAACAGAACGCCCCCCATGAGACAGACCGCGGCTCCGACCGCCGTCATCAGGTAGTAGCGCAGCCGCCCGTTTTGGAGCACGCGGGTCTGCCACCGGGCCAGGGCCAGCATCCCTCCCAGCACAAGCCCATACCCACGCTCCGGCCCCCAGCCGGTGCTCGTCTTCCACCCGGCGAGGCGGTCTACCAGCCGACCCCTGACGGCGGCAAGGCCGAGCCCTCCGGCCACGGTAACCACCCCCAGGAGCAAGACGGGGCTCATCCCGTGCCAGAGGGCGAGGTCCACCGCCACCGGACCGCCCCGCACCGCCGCCACCGCAGGCGCCACCAGGGCCCGGCCCGTGAGGCCCGGGACAACGCCGACCACTGCCCCTGCCAGGGCCGGCACCAGCGGCGGAAGCCAGAGGAGCGCCCCCACGCGGTGATGGCCCGGAGGCGGATCGGGGCGCCTGCCGAAGAAGGGGAGGTACCCCACCAGGACCGCCACCGCCACGGCGAGCATGTTGGTCGCGACCCCGATGCCGGCCACGAGGGGCGCCGCCAGGGGGGCATGGAGCTTCGCCTCGTAGAGAAGCTCCTTGGCGACGAAGCCCGCCAGCGGCGGCACCCCGGCCATGGAGAGGGAAGCGAGACCGGCGCCCAGGGCAACCCACGGCATGGCCCGGGCGAGCCCTCCGAGCCGGGGCAGCTCCCGGGTACCGGCGCCGTGGTCCACCGCCCCGGCTACGAGGAAGAGCGCGCTCTTGTAGAGGGCGTGGACCCCCAGGAAGACCATGGCCGCCGTGACGGAGGCCTGCGTGTCGAGGCCCAGCAGGAGCGTCAGAAGGCCCAGCGAGCTCACGGTAGAGTAGGCCAGGATCTGCTTCAGATCGGTGCGCAGCAGCGCCAGGGCGCCCCCCACCAGCATCGTGGCGCCCCCCGCGAGCGTCAGCCCGTGGTGCCACGCCTCGGTTCCCCCCAGCACGGGCGAGAGACGGGCCAGGAGATAGACCCCGAGCTTCACCATGGTGGCCGAGTGGAGGTAGGCGCTGACCGGCGTGGGCGCCTCCATGGCACCGGGGAGCCAGAAGTGGAACGGGAACTGGGCCGACTTGGCGAACGCCCCGGCCAGCACGAGCAGGAGCACCGGCAGGTAGAGCGGGTGTGCCCGCACCAGGTCCCCGCGGGTCAGGAGCGCGGAAAGGTCCGTGCTCCCCGCAGCCTGCCCTAGGAGGAGCACGCCGGCCAGCAGCGCGAGCCCGCCGGCGCCGGTGACCAGCAGGGCCTGGAGCGCCGCCTTGCGTGCTGCCTCTCGGCCGTGATCGAAACCGATGAGCAGGTAGGAGCACAGGCCCGTCAGTTCCCAGAAGACGAAGAGCGTGAGGAGGTCGCCCGCGAGGACCGTGCCGAGCATGGCGGCCATGAAGGCGAGGATCAGGCCGTAGAAGCGTCCCAGGTGCCGGTGCCCGTGGAGGTAGGCCGAAGCGTAGACCACGACGAGGACGCCGATGCCGGTGATGAGGAGCGCGAACAGAAGGCTCAGGCCGTCGAGGAGAAACGACAGCTCGACGGCCAGGGACGGAATCCACGGATACGCAAAGCGGGCCGGGTGCCCGGCCGCCACCTCCCCGATCTGTGCTGCAAAGAAGGCGAAGAGCAGCGACGGCACCAGGGCGCAGAGCCATCCGGACCACCGAGGGAGAAGACGGTGAACCAGCGGGGCTGCGAGCGCGGTTCCGAAACCGATGAGAACGACCAGAACCATAGCAGTCCGCCATCACCCTTTCTCGGCCGGCGGCAGGGAGAAGCGAAACGTCGCGCCCTGACCGGGCTTCGAATCGACCCAG
>JACRCS010000924.1 GCA_016218905.1 Deltaproteobacteria bacterium | reverse complement strand
GATCCCGCGCGGGTTGCGGGCCACGGCGGGGGCGTGCTGGGTGCCGGCCCACGTGACGACGCCCGCCGCCCCGCCCAGGAAGATCCGGGTGCCGGTCCCGATCGTCCGGTAAAGGGGGTCGTTCAGGAGTGGGCTCAGCTCCCCGGCTGATGAGTAGGTGGCATTCGCCATCCTCGGCCGGAGCACCCCCATGTACGTGTAGATGGCGCGGTCCGAGAGGTTCACCGCGCAGTTGTAGTTCTGGTAAGCGTTGCGGGGGTTGTGGAGGACCGCGTCGCGAAGCTCGGAGAGGCGGACCTCCGCGCGGTGCTCCCGGGAGGGGTAGCAGTCCGTGCCGTAGGACGTGGCGCGAAGGCGCACCCGCCGCCCCGCCACCAGGTCTTCGATCACGTGCCCCCCGCCGTAGGGGAACCGGCCGGGGTGGACCTTGTTGAGAGGGTCGTCGTCGGGCACCTGGGTCGCCCCGATGTAGCAGTCGACGGCGGCGATGCCGGCGTACGCCTCCACGTCGTTGAGCCAGACCTTCGAGGCGCGGATCCGCGGCTTCGTGTGCCCGATGTTGAGGAAGGCGCCCGACGAGCACATGGCGCCGAAGGTGCCGGTGGTGACCACGTCGACCTTCCGGGCCGCGCCCTTCACGCCCTCGGACCGGACGACGTCGATCATCTCCTCGGCCGTGACGACGACCGCCTCGCCCTCCCGGATCCGGCGGTTGATCTCGTCGATCGACTTCTGTACGGGGGCCGGTTCGGACATGGCGCTCCCCGGGATCGGGTTCTCGAGGCGCGGCCAAGGTAGCACAGGGGGGCGGGGAGCGCACGTTCAAGAGCGGAGCGTGTTCAAGTGGAGGTCGGAGTTCATGGGTGGGCAGGCGCGCGCGGCGGTGACGGCGCGACGAGAACCGGGTGGTCACAGGGAGAGTCCCGCCGTCGCGAGGATTGAAGTCATCCGCCCGCCCCATCAGGGCTCCGCCTTCCGGCCGGCCCTCGTCCGCGTTGCGTCCGAGACGATCGCTTTGCGTCGGGCTTCGTCCGAGGAGCGACGGTTGCGTCCGATTTGCGTCCGATTTCCGTTCGACCGTCGGACGAAAGAACGGCCTCGAGCCGAGAAGCCGCAACGTACCGAGCCGCTCGGCCGGTGCCCGTCACCTGGAGGTAGCCACTCTGAGGGTCGACCGCTGCCATCATCGAGGTACGCCAGAGTCTTTCGCAACGCCGGTGACGGTTGGAGGGGAAGACGTGGCTTTGCGCTCCTCCTTCTTGGGGGGCTGCCACCTCCAGGACCAACTGCTACTAGCGAGGGCCCTGTCGCTCGCGGAGTTCCGAGGAGAGGACCGGTCGCGAGGGTTCCACACCGTACGATGTCCCTCCGCTCAGCCGAGCGCTCGCCCTTCCACCGCAGAGCAGCAATAACTCCTTCAGGTTTGCGCGCCCGGTGTTACGGCTTTTGCGGATAGCATTACCGCCTTGGCCGAGCAGTTGCCGGTTTCCGGCAGCGCTCTCCGGCAGTCCCTCATAAAGCGGAGCGAAGAGAGGAATTCCCATTCGCAGGGCCGATCGCCCCGCTTCGACGCTCCCGCCGATGGCCGCAGCCTCTACGAGGATGAGCGCCTTCGACAGAGCGCAGATGGTCTGGTTGCGCTGCATGGCGTTTCTGGCGCTCCAAGGAGTCCTGGGCAGAAACTCGGTAACCACGGCCACCCGCTCCCAATCCCATACGGCTGAAAGATCTTTCTTTATCGAGAAGTGAAGGATGCCCTCACAAAGCACAAGGGTCGTAGTACCGCCCGCCGCCAGGGCGGCACGGTGGCTTGCCACGTCGATGCCGGCCGCGTAGCCGGAGACCACGTTGAGACCAGAGCGCGCAAGCTGGTCGGCGCAGTCCGCCGCAGTCGCCAGCCCCTTCTCGCTCGCCTTGCGCGAACCGCAGAAACCCACCGACGTCGCATTTAGGAGCCCCACGTTGCCCAAGGCCATGAGGAGCGGTGGAGCCTTCCTACCTAGTTGGCTTCGCAGACCCGCAGGGTAGGTATCGTCCAGCATAGAAATGAAACGAACGTTCTGGGACCCGAGCTTCTGCCACTCGGCCGCAACGTCGCGTTCGTTCCCGACGAGCTCCTCAATCTGTCGTTCCGACAGCACCTTTCGGAGCTGGTCCCGGTCCCGGACTACCTTCAGAAACTCGGCCGCATTGCCCCCCGCTAACTCGCGGAGCGAATGCACCCGAGCAGGCCCAACCCCCGGAGTCTCCAGTAGACGCAGCAACTCGAGCGCGTGCTCTTGCATCAGGACCTGTGGCCTCTACTCACGTTGTCGTCGTTGGTGCACGTCTTCTCGCAAGCCAGACCGAAGACCTTCTTCGCACCGGCTTCGAGCAGAAGCATGGCAACGTAGTTCATGGAGATCCCGGACTGGTAGAGGTCGTCCACGAGCAAGACGATCTCGCCGGCGATTCGTTCTCGGTCCACCGCCACGCTGCCTTCGATCACAGCCAGCTTATCACTGAGTCGGGTCTCTCGGACGGAAGATCGGGCGCGGACGGTTCGTACGGCTTGGCTGCGGTCCTGAAGACCTCGCGCTACGGCAATTCCCGCCGCGAGATGCCAGGTGAGATTGAAAGGCTTGTCGGGGCTCGACGAGGGCATCCCCACGACGCAGGTAGCCGGGGTGTAGCAGGTCACTCGCCCCAAGAAGCCCGCGCACTCGGCCACGAGACGGTCCGCGGCCTCGACGTTGGCGGCGGTAGGTTGCCGCTCGTATGGCTTCGCGAGGCTTCGAAAATGCGCCACAACCGTCTGAGGCTCGGCGGGGTTGCCACCTTCGCGCTCGTAGTCGAGGGCAAAGGAGAGGGCGAGACAATCGCGGATGGCAACGTAGCAGCCGACCGTCTCCAGCCACGCACGAACTCTGTCGAGCACCGACGGCTCGTTCTGGGCCTTCGGGAAGAACGTGTAGCACCGGTCGTTCGCGCCGGTCCTCATCCCAATATGATCGCCCGGGCACATCGCCTCAAAAGCACCGCCGAGGGTCTCACAGAACGGAAGAACGAGGCTCCAGTCACGGCCCTCCGATCTGGGCGGGTGCAAGGGGTCGCCCCACTCCCGGGAGAGCTTCATCCGCCGAGGGCTCTTTGCAGTCATTGCCTCGATCCGATCCCGCGTGATCGGCGACTGCTGGGGAGGCATGAAGCCGCTCAGGTCGATGATCATGCCTGGTTCATTCCTCCGCCCGAAACGCGTGCTCCAGGACGGATTGCCCCAGACGAGCCAGTAAGCCAATCTTCTGGTCCAAGAGCTCGCGTGCTTCAGCCGAGCGCTGCTGAACGGCGTCCAGGCAGCCGAGGATTTCCCGTTGTCGTTCGATTGGCGGAACTGGAACGGGGATCTCGAGGACGTTTCTCGGATAGATGTGCGTCTGTCCTCGTTTGTCTGCGAAGGCGATGCCGGATCGGCGGGCGAGGATCTCTCGCTGGCCGCGTCCAGAGCTAAGGAAGTAATAGAGCCACTTGCCGAGAAGTCGGCTTTCATCAAGAGAGCGAAGGATCATGATCTGTGTGTCCACGGTCCAGTTCTCTTCGGCGAAGGCGACGTAGGTCATACGACCTAATGTGCCTTCCGCGATGTTCGCCATGAGGACGTCGCCACATCGCAAGAATCGATCATGAGGTATCTTGCTCACCTGTTCTTGCTTCAAAAACGACGGCCGTGCCATTCGGAGAGTGTGGGGATATACGTGTCGCGTCTTGAATACGCGGACAGTAGACTCGCCCTCCCCGCTGGCGCGTCCGTTTAACGCCACAGCTACATCGCCCAAGCGCATCCACGGAGCGCGGTAGCTAGTACGCTCAAACGACTCTTCGAAAGCCGAATCCTCCCTGGCACACGTTGCGTTCAGGTCCTCGAGGATGCTGCCCACCTCCCTGCTTCTCTCCAAGAGCATCGCAGTCAGTTCGGTCGGCGCCGCGGTCCTTTCTCCCTGTGCTTGGTTCGGGTTCTTGGCCGAGACATCGCAGCCCCTGCGGACAAGCGCCTCCTTGCTCTCGATCCATGCACGCTCGTTCATCTCCGGCCGCGGGCCGTTGCCTGCCCGATACGTGTTCCAGCGCCCCCAAACCTCCCTCGCCTCGTCGAAGTGGATATCGGAAATCGGCGCGCCCTTGCTGAACTTCTTCAGGTTCACCGGGAGCGGGAGCTCGTAGTAGAGCACCTCCTTCGTCGGTCCAGGCCGCTCGAAAAAGAGAAGCGCGGTCTTCACGTCCGCATAAGGCGCGAAGGTGCCCGGAGGGAGGCTCACCACGAAAGACAAATCGAAAGTCTCGAGGAGGTCCTGCTTCACGGTGGCGAAGGCACCTGTACGAAAAAGAGTCCCTTCCGGCACGACCATGCCGCACCGGGCGCCGTCGGTCGCCTTGAGCTTCTTCATGATGTGTTCGATGAAGAGGAGCTCGGTCGCGTTCGACTTCACCGGGAAATTCTGCTGGATCTGCTGGTTCTCGGTCCCGCCGAAGGGCGGGTTCGTGAGTACGACGTCGAAGCGCTCGGAGACATTCCGGATGTTCTCCTCGAGCGTGTTCCGTCTGCGGACGGTAGGCGTGAGGACGCCGTGCAGCACCAGGTTCAGAAGGCCGAGGAGCGCGGGGACGGATTTCTTCTCCTGACCGAAGAAGGTACGTCGCTGGAGGGTCTCGTGGTCCTTTCGGGTGCGTTCATGCTCCCGCATGTGCTCGAAGGCTTCGGCGAGGAAACCGCAGGAGCCGCACGCCGGGTCGTAGACCGTCTCCCCGATCCGCGGATCCACCACCTGAACCACGAACCGAATCACCGCCCGGGGGGTGTAGAACTCGCCCGCAAGCTTGTTCTCGTTGCCGAGCTTCTGGAGTAGGCCTTCGTACACGTGGGAGACTGTGTGGATATCGTCAGGGTTCTTGAAGTCCACCTCGTCCACAACGGCTAGAATGTCCTTGAGGTTGTACGGCGACGCGCAGACGATCACGTTACGATCGCTAAACACTCCCGCGACGACCTCCCGCTCCGGCGAGCCGGCGAGCGATGCGAGGTGTGGGATCAGCTCGCCGCGGACGAACCGCATCAGCTCGTCGCCGTCCCAGACGGGTGACCCGCGCCGGCCATTTCGGAGCTTCTTCCCCAGGGCCTTGGGAACCCACGCCGACCACCGGTACTTGCCCTCGAGGATCCGTGTGTAGTTCCGACCCTTCAGCACCGCTTCGGCCTCGAAGACCCCTTCTTCCTCGTCGAGGAACTTCAGGAAGAGCACCCAGGAGAGGTGCTCCAGGTACTCCATGACGCCGCCGCAGTTGTTGTCGCGGCGCATGATGTCGCACGCGCGCCAGATGTCGTTTGCGAGCGCTTCCTTGCTCATGTGTTCTCCCATGGACAGGCCGAGAGTGCCGATCCGGCGCGCTAGACGGAGGAGAGACGAGCCCCGTCGTCTTCTCGTGTGCCGGGGAAATACGCTTAGACTGAGCTTTGCTTCGCGCCGCCGACTGCCCTCGGTTACTCCGGCGGGTAGAGCTTCTGCTGAAGCTGACTGACCGCCACCTTGAGGGCATCGGGACCACCGAACCGCTTGATCACCCCTGGAGCGAGCCCCATCTCCCGGAAGGGGGAGAGCCGGAACACGTCGGCGCTCGCGAGCTCGTTCACTCCGGCGAGCCGGTACTTCTCCAGAAGAGCCAGCAGGACCTCTCGTGCCTTCGGTTTGAAGCTCGCGAGGAAGCCGCTCTCCCGGTTGAGAAAAGCCTCAACGCGCTCGCTTCGTGTGTGCAGGGGCGTGCCGAAGGCGAGATGGGCGAGCAGGTCGAACCCGTCGGCGTCCGGTTCGGCGAGTACCTCGGAGAGAAGTTCCGGCTGAACGCTCTCCGCTTCCAACCCCTCGAGAAAGCGCTCCCGCTTCTCGGTATCGGTCCAGACCTCCCGGAGCCCCGTAGTGTCCGTTACCTGGCGCATCACGTTCGCCCTCGTGTAATCCACATACTCCGCGAGCGAAAGGTGGGTCCCCGTTGCCTGGACGAAGAAGGTTGTCTCGTCGGCGATCGTCACCGTGACGTTCTTCCCAACGATCTTCTCGACGGGCTCGCCTTCGGGGCGGAGCGTGACTACCACCGACTGCGTCTCCTCGGGCGCGGTCTCCACCGAGACGTTCGTCGGCCGATACCCTGCCCCACGGGCCGACAGCCTGAGCTTCGCGGCCGGCAGCTCGTCGAACCGGAAATGGCCGTCTCCATCCGTGAGGCGCGGCCCCTGCTGCTCGTTTGGGCCTGTGAGGACCGTCACTGAGGCTCCGACGATAAGCGCCTGGGTATCGGCGTCGAGCACCTCCCCTTCGAGAGCGCTTGTCCTGGGGCCGTCGTATGCGGCCGGCGGCTCGCCCGGCGGGCGGTCCCAGTCGTCGAAGAGCCGCGTGACCCCGACATAGTCGATGATCCTAAACCACTCCTTGCCCGTGGCTGCGTCGACCCGGGAGCCCCGCCCGATGATCTGCTTGAAGAGGATGGGCGAGCCCAGGGGTTTCATGAAGACGATGTTCCTGCACGAAGGTACGTCGACGCCGGTCGAGAGGAGCTCCGCCGTGGTCGCGACGACCGGCGTCTTTTTGTCGCTGTCCTGGAAGGCCTCAAGCCAGGCAAGGGCCTCCGACTCCTCAGAGAGGATCGGTACCGCGTACTCTGCGTGGCCGAGGTCCGCGAACTCGTTCTGGAGAAGCCTTGCGGTGAGCCTCGCGTGCTCCATGTCGACGCAAAAGACCATGGTCTTCTGCATGGGGCCAAACCGCCGTAGGGACTCTGCGAGGTGTTCCACCATCGTGGCGGTCCGGTCGGGCAGCGTGATCTCCCTCTCGAACTGCGGCGTGAGATAGCTTTCCCGCAGCTTCGCTCGCGCAGGAATGTAGAACTCCGCGCCCTGGGCCTTGGCCTCCTCCACTCGAAGGCCGTTACGATCCACCGTCGTCCGGACCCGATGCACCTTGTACGTGGCGAGGAAGCCGTCTTCGATTCCTTGCCCGAGGCTGTACGAGAAGGCGGGCGGGCGCCACTTCCCTTTGGATCGGTCCTCGGGGTCGATCCACACTTCCGGCTCGTCGGCGCAGAAGTACGCGTACGTGTCGATGCTCTCGTCGCGCTTGGGCGTAGCCGTCATGCCGAACTGAACGGCGTCTGGGAAATGTTTGAGGATGTCGTTCCACTTCCCGAAGCCGGACCGGTGACACTCGTCGATGATGATCAGGCCAAAGAAGTCCTTGGGGATCTTCTCGAACAGGCGCTCGCGGCCGTCGTCCGAGTCGAGAGACTGGTAGAGGGCGAAGTAGAGATCCCGGTTCGGATTGAACTTCCCTCCCTCGATCACCCCACGAGGATCCGAGGAACCGTCCTTAAAAGGCCCAAACGCATTGAATGCCTGGTCCCTGAGCGGAATCCGGTCCGCGACGAAGAGCACGGGCTTGCGGAGAAAGCCTGACTTCTTGAGCTTCCAGACGATCTGAAAAGCCGTGAACGTCTTGCCCGTGCCCGTAGCCATCGCGACGAGGATCCGCTTCTGCCCGCGAAGGACCCGCTCGATGACGCGCTTGACCGCGACCTCCTGGAAGTAGCGGAGCTCTTTCCCGCAAGCAGAGGCGGGGCAGGGGGGGTAGAGGATCGGATTCCGCGGCGCGCTCTCCTTCCTTTCGGCCGCTCGCTGGGCACGGACGAAAGCCTCGGCGGGCCGACGGGCAGCGGTCCAGCGAGCCCAGAGCTCCCGGGGCGACGGCATCTCATTGAGCTCGCAGCTCTTCTTCGTCTGGAAGTCGAATTCGACGAAGGCGCGCCCGTTCGTGGAGTAGGCGAAGGGCACGTCGAGGCACTGGGCGTAAGCCTTCGCCTGCCCCAGCCCGGCTTCGGCGGAGCAGTCCTCCGCCTTGGCTTCGACGACCGCAATCATCTGGCCGCCGTAGCGGAGCACGTAGTCCGCCCGCCGGGGCTCCCGCCGCCTCGACTCCTCGCCGACCAGGTAGATGCGGCCGGCGGTGAAGGCGCGTCCCTTGACGAAGTAGTGCTCCCGCTCGATGTGGCTCTCGCCCCAGCCGGCCCGCTTCAGCTTTGGATCGACGAGTTTCGCGCGGGTCTCTGCTTCGTTCCTCAGACGCGCCATTGGACCTCGGGAACCAGAGAAGGGAGAAAGAAACTGTAACGTAGGGCTGGGTTGCCTTACCAGATCTGGTTGGGGGATCATCAGGGGAGCATCCAGGACCACGTGGTAATCCTCAGGCGACACGCCGCTCCGCGACCGCGGGAAAACTCGAAAGGAGCGTCAGTCAAGGGCCCGCCCCAGCCATCGCCGGCCGATCCCTTCCTAGCTGCCGGAGGCCGGAGTGGGAGGAGGTGCTTGCGCCGCGCGTGGGGCACCAGTTCTCGTCGTAGGCGGGCGCACGGCCGAGCTCGCGCCTTCGGACCCGAACCTACGTCTTCAGCAGCCCTCGCAAACTCGCGGCGTTTCGTTGCGCGTAGTCCCGGTAGCAGTTGTTGAAGAGGACGTGGACCTTCTCCACCCGCTCCGCCAGGTTCTCGAGCGGCGGGACGATCTCCCGGAGTTCCCCTTCGGAATAGAGGTACTCGAACCGCTCCGCTGCGGTGAGACCCTTCTTCTGCCACGTCTCCGCGTTTCGTCCGTGGAGGCGGAACACGGAGAGGTCCGGGACGGTCGCCTCCCAGACGGCCGGGACGCTCGACGGGAAGCCTTGCGGACCGTCGACGACGACGTGGACGAGCCGGAGGTCGCGCAGGGCGGCCAGGGCGGAGTCGCGGTTTCGACCGTGGAACCAGGAGGCGTGCCGGAACTCGACCGCCAGGCGATAGCCTTCGAGCCGCTCCGCGCAGCGGCCGAGGTAGTCGAGGTTTGCGCGCCGGAAAACGAACCACGGCGGGAACTGGAAGAGCACGGCGCCGAGCTTTCCGGCCCGCCGGAGCGGCTCGAGGGCCGCCCGGAAGAGCGCCCAGAGGTCCGCGTCGACCTCCGGCGGAAGGTCCTCGGGGTAGAGCGTCTTCTTCTCGGGGCACCGCTCGCGGAGCTCGGGAGGGAGGACGGCCGGGGGCGTCTGGTGCCGGGTGAGGAGCCGGAAGGCCTTCACGTCGAAGACGAACCCGGGCGGAGTCCGCTCGGCCCACGCCTCGGCCGTCTCGATGCGCGGGACGGCGTAGTAGGAGCTGTCCACCTCCACGATCGGAAAGCGGGTCGCGTAGTGGCGAAGGCGCGCCTCCGGGGTGGTCGCGTCGGCCGGGTAGAAGGCGCCGCTCTCGATCAGCGTCTTCTCGGTCCAGGAGGTCGTGCCGACGAGGATTGCCATGGGGCCGGTCAGATGAAGGCGCCGGCGTTCTCGTCGAGGAAGGCCGCCACGGTGCGCGCCGGCCGCCCGATGAGCCGCTCCACCCAGTCGGTGACGAGGCTCGCCTCCCCATGGCGGGCGAGCCCGAAGAGTTCGCCGAGGGCGTCCGCGTACCACGCGGGCCCCCCGGCCGCCAGCACGCTCCCCCGGTACTCGGTCGGGTCCGCGGCGACGTACCGGACGAGTTTCCCGGTGGTCCGGGAGAGCATCCGCGCGAGCTCGGCGTAGGTCAGGGGCTCGGGCCCGGTGAGGGGGTAGGAGTTCCCGTCGTGGCCGTCCTCCATGAGCACGGCCGCGGCGGCCTCGCCGACGTCCCTCGCGTCGACGAAGCTCACCGCCGCGTCTCCGAGCGGCGCGAAGAGGGCGGCCTCCCGCCGAACGAGGGGCGCGTCGCCGAGGAGGTTCTGGGCGAAGAAGTTGGGCCGCAGGAACGTAAACCGCAGTCCGGTCCCGCGGATGTACTCCTCCACCTCCCCGTGCATCCGGGCGAGGCGGGACTCGGACGTACGGCTCGCCCAGAGGGCCGAGCTCTTGACGATCCGTCCGACGCCCGCCCGCCGCGCGGAGTCGACGGCGTTTCGTTGGAGCCGTGCGAGGTCGGGGTGGGCGGGAGATAGGAGGAAGACCGCGTGCGCTTCCTCCATGGCGCGGGCGAGCGCGTCCGGTTCCGAGAGATTCCCAACGCTCCAAGCCGCGCCCGGCGGAAGATCGAAGGCGCGATCGGGCTCCCGGACCAGGACGCGAAACCCTGCCTTCCGCGCGAGGAGGGCGTGGACGAGAGGCCGTCCCACGTTTCCGGTGCCGCCGATGACGAGAATCATGCCTGGTGTCCGTTGCGCAACTTACGACTCCGCTCCCGCCCTTCAGTCGAGCCCGAGAAACCGGTACCGAGCGAGATCCTCGCGGGACCAGAGGGAGAGCCCGGCGCGGGGGCCGACCGTCTCCACCGCCAGGATGGCGTCGGGATCCGTGAACGTGATCCGCCCCGGCTCCCCCCGCTCCGAGAGCGCCTCCAGGAGCGCACCCGCGAGGAGCTTCTCCTCCTCCTGACTGGACAGTTTGCCTTTGAGCCCCCGGCGGTGCATCCGCACGTGGAAGCTCTTGCCGGCGAGTTCGTCCGCCCAGGCGAGCGCCGTCTGCCGGGCGCGCTCTTCGAACTCCTGTGGCCCCTGGAAGTCGAAGGTGCGGGTGACGGGGACGACTCGGCCGAGGTAGTTCATGATCCCGGGCTCCGCTTCCACCTGCGCCGCCAGCTCGCTGACGAACGTGGCGACGTCGGGGACCCTGGCCACGAGTACGTTGAAGTAGTCGGTCTTCGAGACCTCGCCGAAGCGCGCGAGGAGCCGCAGGCTCTCGCGGAAGCCCTCCTGGTGCACGCTCGCCACCACATTCCAGTCGCGCATCTTTGACTCCTCGGCGAAAGCAAGAACCGGGCGCCCGTCTGCGGGCAAGCTTACCCGCGGCCGGCGCAAGTACAACGGCTTGCCACTCCGGGCGGCCCCAGTAGACTGGCCCTTCGATGCGCCTCGGCTCGCCGCCGGAGAAGCTCGCGCGACGCCGAAAAACCATGAACCGAAGGAGAATCAGATGCCATACGCCGCCACCAACTACGGGAAGCTCATCGGCATGGAGGGCTTCAGCGACGCCCTCCTCAACAACCACTTCACGCTCTACCAGGGCTACGTGACGAACACGAACAAGGTCCTCGAGCTCACCGCCTCCCTCCTCAACGAAGGCAAGGCGAGCGCCCCGGAGTACGCGGAGCTCAAGCGCCGCCTGGGCTGGGAGTTCAACGGGATGAGGCTCCACGAGTTCTACTTCGAGAACCTCGGCGGCAAGGGCGCGAGCCTCGATGCCGGCGGCCGCCTCGGCAAGGCGCTCGCCGCCGAGTTCGGGAGCCTCGAGAAGTGGGAGTCGGACTTCCGGGCGACGGGGGCAATGCGCGGGGTCGGCTGGGCGATCCTCTATCAGGACCTGACGGGCGGGCGCCTCTTCAATCAGTGGATCAACGAACATGAGGCGGGCCACCCGGCCGGCCAGCAACCCCTCCTCATCATGGATGTATTCGAGCACGCCTTCATGCTCGACTACGGAACGAAGCGGGCCGACTACATCGCCGCCTTCTTCAAGAACATCAACTGGCCCGTGGTGGAGGCGCGGTTCAAGTAGCCCTGCCCCGGCCGGAGCGCCGCCGGCCCGGTTTGCCGTCTCCTCGCCCGGAAGTTAGTTTGAAGGCGAGGTCGTGACTCTCCGATGGGAGGAACCCAGATGGCGAAAAGGATCTTATCGGCGCTTCTTCTCGGGTTGGTCACGCTGACATCGCTCGCCGGCTGCTACGCGACCGGCAGAGCGACGGGCGAGGCCGCCAAGGGCGTCGAACAGGGCGCCCAGGAGTTCAAAGAGGGTTATCAAGAGGGCCGGACCAGCCCCAGCTATTAATCCGGCTATAGTTGG
>JACRCS010000930.1 GCA_016218905.1 Deltaproteobacteria bacterium | reverse complement strand
GAACGGCGGCGAATCAGCGCCGTTCGGCCAACGCAGGGACTGAATAGCAGGAAGGAACTTCCCGAACGGGACACCAGCCCGGGGGCCTAGTTTCATCCGGGTGAAGGCCTCAAGCATCCGACTAGAGAGACCGCCAATTCCAGTCAGCCCCTCGTCCGCGCGAGACTCTCGAGGCGCGCAATCCTCGCCTCGATGGGCGGGTGGGTCGAGAAGAGCCTCAGGAACGAGCCTCCCGACAGGGGATTCACGATGAAGAGGTGCGCCGTCGCCGGCCGGGCTCCGGACATTGGTACTGCGCGGCTATAGGCGTCAAGCTTCGCGAGCGCGCTCGCCAGGGCGAGCGGCCTGTGCGACACGGCGGCCCCCGTCTCGTCGGCCAGGAACTCCCGCGAGCGGGAGACCGCAAACTGGATGAGCATGGCGGCGATCGGCGCGACGAAAGCCATGAGGAGGCCCCCCATGACGCCGCCGCCCTCCTCGTCCTCTCCTCGTCCGCCGCCGAGCAGCGCGGACCACTGGAGCATGTTCCCGAGCATCGAGATCGCGCCGGCGATCGTGGCGACCACTGTGGAGATCAGGGTGTCGCGGTTTCGGACGTGGGCGAGCTCGTGCGCCATGACCCCCTCGAGCTCCTCGGGTGTGAGGAGCCGCAGGAGCCCTTCCGTGGCCGCTACGGCGGCGTGTTCGGGGTTGCGGCCCGTCGCGAAGGCATTCGGGCTCTCCGACGGGATCACGTAGACGCGCGGCATGGGGAGCCTGGCCGCCGTCGCGAGCCGCCGAACGAGGCCGTGAAAAGCCGGAGATTCCCCTTCCGCCACCTCCCGGGCCCCGTACATCCGGAGGACGATCGAATCCGAGAACCAGTACGTGCCGAGGTTCATCGCCGCGGCGAAGACGAAGGCGATGACCAGACCGCTCTTGCCGCCCAGGGCACCGCCCATGGCTACGAGCAACAGCGTAAGGCAGGTCAGGAGAAAGGCCGTCTTCAGTCCGCTCATCATGAGGTCCTCCTTTCGACGAGGTCTCTCGTCTCGACGCTGCCGGGCGGGGTCAGCTCCCAGCTCGGCCCACGCGAACAGTCTGAGACTATCAGGATCCGGCGACAATACGGAAGTTTGGACGAGACACGTCGTAATAGCCGAACTATAATCGCCTCCATGGAATGGCTCAATTACCACCACCTGCTCTACTTCTGGGTGGTCGCCAAAGAGGGCGGGTTGGCGCCGGCGGGAAAGGTGCTGCGACTGGCACACCCGACCCTGAGCGGCCAGATCCGCGCCCTGGAGAACGCCCTCGGCGAGAAGCTCTTCGCTCGGGAGGGAAGACGCCTCGTTCTCACCGAGACAGGGCGTGTCGTCTACCGATACGCGGAGGAGATCTTCACCCTCGGCCGCGAGATGGTCGACACCGTCAAGGACAGGCCGACCGGCCAGCCCCTGAGGATTGCCGTAGGCGTGGCCGACGTCCTCTCGAAGGTGATCGTGCACCGGCTCCTGGAACCGGCGTTGCGGCTCGAGCAGCCGGTGCGGCTCCTCTGCCGCGAAGGCCGCCACGACCGGCTGCTCGCCGAGTTGGCGAGTCACGGCCTCGACCTCGTGCTGGCCGACGCGCCCGTTCCGCCGGGAAGCCCGATTCGCGCCTACACTCATTTGCTCGGGGAATCGGGCGTTAGCTTCTTCGGGCGCCCGGAAGTAGCCGGCCGTTTTCGTGAGGGCTTTCCCGGCTCTATGAGCGGGGCGCCCGTGCTTTTGCCGCTTGACACGCTCCCGATTCGCAGGTCCCTCGATCAGTGGTTCGACTCCATCGCCATCCGGCCTCTCGTCCGTGGCGAGTTCGAGGATAGCGCGCTCTTGACCGTCTTCGGCGCCGAGGGCCTCGGCCTCTTCCCTGCGCCCTCGGTGGTCGCGGACGAGCTCAAGAGCCGTTATGGGGTCGACGTGGTCGGGTCGGTCCCCGACGTGCGCGAGCGCATCTATGCGATCTCGGTCGAGCGTCGCATTCAGAACGCTGCGGCCGTCGCGATCTGTGATGCCGCTCGGGAGGCGCTGGTCGAGAAGCAGTAAAGGTCGAACGCGTCGAAGAGCTCGCCGAGCCAGTGAGCCTATAGAGCCTGTTCAAGAACTTCCGCTGAAACGGCCCCGGGGACGGCCTTCGCGGCTGCCCGGTTGTAGGTAATCGAATTCCAGAGGGCGACCAGGATGAAGGCGGCTCCGATCAGCCCGGTCACGACCTCGGGGATGTGCACCACCGTGCCGAGAAACATGATCACGGCGAGGGCACCGATGGCGTAGAAGGCACCGTGCTCCAAGTAGCGGTACGTGGACAGGCTCTCCTTCTCCACCAGCATGATGGTGAGGCTCCGCACGAACATCGCTCCGATCCCGAGGCCGATGGCGATGACGAAGAGATTGTGGGTGAGGGCGAACGCGCCGATCACTCCGTCGAAGCTGAAACTCGCGTCCAGCACCTCCAGGTAGAGGAAGAGCGCTGCGCTCGTCTTATGGGCGCTCTCGATCGACTCTTCGCTCGCTTTCAAGGCCACCGCGATCCCGTCAACCAGGATGTAGGTGAGGAGACCGAAGAGGCCCGAGACGATGAACTCCGGCCCGTCGGCCGCCGGAAGGAACTTGGAGATGACGTACAGCCCGAGCATGACGATCCCGAGTTCGACGGCCTCGATCCGGCCCATCCGGCTCAAGGGCCGCTCGATGGCCCGGATCCAGTGGACGTCCTTCTCGTGATCGAAGAAGTACTTCAGGGAAACCATGGCGAGGAACGCCCCGCCAAAACCCGCGATGACGACGTGGGCGCTGGTGAGAATCCGGGCGGACTCGTCCGGCTCGAACGTCGCCAGCCGAATCACCTCGATCGGACCGATCCGGGCGACGACGCCGACGATCAGCAGCGGAAACACGACCCGCATGCCGAAGACGGCAATCGCGATGCCCCACGTGATGAACCTGTGCTGCCAGACCGGTGTCATCTGCTTCAGCACCTTGGCGTTCACGACGGCGTTGTCGAACGAAAGGCTGACCTCCAGGACACTCAGGACGCAAGTTATAAAGACGGTCGTGAGAACGCCCCCTAAGGTCCCGTGGTATATGTAGCCAACGATACCCGAGAGGATGAGCATCACGATCGAAAAGAGGAACGAATTACCGAAGTACTTCAGAGTGCCTTTAGTCATCTGCTTACTCGCTTGGGCAAAGTTCTTCAATTGGAGGCGCTAGCGAATGTCCAACCGGGCCGTTGGTACCCCCGTCAAGAAACGAAACAGACGGACCGCTGGGATCCGAGCGCTCGCCGAGCTACGGACGCGGCCCACCCACCTTCACGGCCCCTGGCCAAGCGGGCAAACCGACTTCTGCTCGCGCGCGAAGGGCGTATTCTCCGCTCCGACTCGGCGCGACGACAATGCGGAAGTTCAGACATTACATGTCGAAAAAACGGAACATACGCGGGCAGAGTCCCACTACGGTCTTTGCTCCTGGTCCCAGTGCCGACTCTTGAGCTCCCGGAGAACTCAAGCCCCCGCCCCTCCTGGATGCCGAGCAGCTCCTCGGTCTCATCTCCGCCATGCTGGGGATCGCCGGTATGCCGAGCTTGAGAAGCTGAAAGGCAAGACGTGACGAGCTCCACGAGGGCGTCGGATCGCGGAGGGTCACGGAGGCCCGAGAGCGATCACGCCGTAGACCTCCCCGACCGCCAGCAAGGCTTAGAGGAACGCCCTCGCCGCCGCGGACGTCGCCGAGCTCCTTCGCGAGCTCGAGGACCTCGAAAGAAACACCGAGACCAGGATCTCCGGGCGGGACTGCGCGCCATCACGATACGGAGGGCAGGCACGGGGGCTTGACTCACAGTAAGCAGGGAGCCGAAACTCCATGCTGCGTCTTCGTCACGAAGAAGGGGGGAGCGGCACAATGAAGGGCGGCAGGGAGAGGATCTTCTACTTCGACGTCATTCGTGTAGTCACGATCCTCAATGCCCGCAAGGAAGAAGTGCGGGTCCGTGCCTATCGGGACATGCTTCGGTATGCCGGCCTGGT
>JACRCS010000950.1 GCA_016218905.1 Deltaproteobacteria bacterium | reverse complement strand
GCCGGCCGACCTGGCCGGGCTCCGGGCGCGTTTCGGGGACCTGATCGCGCTCTCCTGGTGGAGGATCATGAAGGGCCCGGAGCTTCCGCCCGAACCCTCAGGGCGGTACTAGCTAGCCGGGTCCGGGGACCGCCGCGAAGTTGCCGTAGGGTGGGCGGTTCTCGCGCAGCGAGGTTCGCCCACGCGTGGGGCAACCCGCCTGCGGCGGAACGCCCCACCCTACGCTCAGGGGCAGATGCGCAAACAATTGTGACGCTCTGTATAGCTAGCCGGGTCCGGGGACCGCCGCGAAGACCTCCTTCCCCAGCCGGTCCAGGCTCCCGGCCGGCAGCCCCGCCTCGGCTCCGTAAGCCTGGAAGAACAACTCCCGCTCGAGGGGCCCGAGCGACCAGCTCCGCGCCAGGACCCGGTGCATGCGCTGCAGGTTCTTGACCCTTCGCGCCCGGGTAGGCCACCACCACAGGTCGTCGAGGTCGATGAGGAAGGGCCGCTTGGGCTCGGGACCGGCGAAGACGATGTTCGTCCGCAGGTCCCCGTGGTCGAAGCGCTGCGCGTGAAGGCGCCCGAGCAGCTTCGCCACTTCCTGGAGCGCCGCCCTCGCGGCCGCCGGGTCTTCGCGCCACCGGCCGGCGAGGTGGCGGTCCCACTGCCGCGCATCCTCCAGCCACTCCGTCACGATCAGCGCCTCTCGGGGGAGGCCCCCTCCCCTTAGCCACAGGGCCACCGGCCGGGGGGTCGCGAACCCCGCCTCGGCCAGGCGCCTGCCCCAGACGAACGAACGGTACGGCTTGCGCCGCAACACGAAGTCGCGAACTCGCCCGGCCAGGGTGCCGGGATCGTAGCGCTTCACGAAGAGGCTCCCCCCGGAGACTTCGACCCGGAACGCCTCCCGCTGGGCGTTTCGCTCGAGACTCTCCCAGGTGCCCTCCAGGAGCCGTTCCGCCGGGGACGAGCCGGCCACGGCGCGCCACCCCTCCGGCACGCCTTCCACCGCGGAGGACCTCAAGCCGCGCTCCGGGCCGCGGCGCGGACCCGCCGGATCAGCTCCTCGTGGGCACGGGCACAGCGGTCGACCGTGAAGCGCTCGCACACCCGCGCGCGGCCGGCGGCGCCCAGCCGTCGGGCCTCCTCCGGAGCGCGAGCGAGCGCGGAGATCGCTTCCGCCAGGGCGCCGGGGTCGCCGGGGGGGACGAGGAGGCCCGTCCGGCCGGGAAGGACCAGGTCCGGCAGCACGCCGATCGTGGTCGCCACCAACGGAACTCCCGAGGCCATCCACTCCAGACCCACCCGGCAGTTGGCCTCGCTGGCGGTGGAGGCGACGACGCCCAGGTCGAAGCTCCGGAGAACGGCGGGCAGGTCGGCCCGGTGTCCCAGGAAGCCGACCCGCCCTCGGAGCACAGGATCGGCTGCGACTGCCCGTCTCAGCTCTTCTTCGCGGTCGACCGGCTCCTTGTTGAGGATGACGAAGAAGGCCCGGGTACCCTCGCTCGCGAGCCGGGCAGCGGCGAGGAAGTCGTAGTGGCCCTTGATTTCGGAGAGCCTCCCGAGGATTCCGACGAGGAAGCTTCCCGGCGGAAAACCGAGCGCCGGCCGGACGTCGTTCGTCGGGCCCTGCGGCGAGAAGACCTCCGGGTCCACGCCTCCGTGGATCGTCAGGAGGTTCGGGATCCGGCCGATGCGCTCGCGAAGCCCCCTCTCCACGGCCGAGTTGCTGGCGACGACCGCGGAGAGGATGCGACGGTAGAGGTAGCGGTTCAGCGGGTCCGACCGCACCGGCCGCATGTCGCCCCGGATCCGGATCACCGGAATGCCCGCGGCCCGGGCGGCGAGCGCGATGGGGAGCAGCCCCTCCGGCCGGTGGACCTCCAGGGCGTCGGCGCCGGCGCGGCGCAGCAACCGGCCGAGCCGCAGGGCGGCCGGCGCCGCAAGCGCCGCGAGCGGCCCGTTCCCGTTACGGCCCCACGCCTCCACCGTCTCGACGCCCCGCGCCCTCGCCTGCCGTGCGGCGGGCGAGCCGGTCTGCGTGAGGTACGTCACCCGGTGACCCAGCCGACTCATCCCTTCGGCCAGGTCCAGGGCGTACTGGGCCTCGGCGTTGAACCACCGTACCTGCGCCAAGTGGACGACGCGAAGGGGACGCGAACTCACGTCTGTTCAGCCTTTCGCCAGGGTCACCGTCTCGAGAGGAGCCGGTAGAAACGGGTCCGGACGACGCTCCGGTAGATCCAGAGCCGGGTGCGGAGCCACGAGCCGCCCTTCGGCCGCGGCTCGAAGCGGTTGACGAGAAAGCCGATCCGCCCCGCCGGGTTCGGGTCCCGCTCCAGGGTGTAGACGCGCCGGATCCCGGCCTCGCGCGCGTACTCGAGGGTGAGGCCGTCATATTCGCCCCAGGGGAGGCAGAGCTCCTCCCGGCGTCCGCCGAGCCTCTCTTCCAAAGCCTCGCGCGCCGTCACCACGTCTTCGAGCGTCCGCCGCCGTCTCTCGTCGTCGGACTCCCAGCGGCCTGCCGCCGGAGGATGGCGCCCGGCTTCCGCCCGCAACTCCGCCCCGACCCGCGCGGCCCCGCGGGCCTCGAGGTACGCCGCGCCTCCCCGCTCCTCCAGCCAGCCGGCCAGGCGGTCGCGCAGCCCGGCGTCGTCGCGATAGAGCCGATGCCCCAGGGCGGAGCCCCTGCGGTAGAGGGGGATGCCGAGGCGGGTGTCCCCGCCCGTGCACTGGGCGAGCGACCAGTGGGAGCGGGCGCTCGACAGATGGAAGCCGACCGGCTCGTCGCCGACCCAGCCCATGCGGTGCGAGTAGGAGTGGGACTCCACCCGGACGCGGCCGCTCGCCTCCAGCGCCTGGAGCTCCGACCAGCGCAGAAAGGCGGGGTGCGCTCCGCCGGCGGAGGCCTCCCGGTGGGCTTCCCTCTCCGAAAACGGGGGGACCTCCTCCGGACTCCGGCGCGGACCTTCTCCGGCCCGGCCGGGGATGGCGAAGACCGTCGCCTTGAGCTCGTAGCGCTCGAGGAGCGGCAGCACCGTCGTCCAGACATCGGCGAAGCCGTCGTCGAAGGTCACGAGCACGCCCGACGCGGCCGAATCGAGCTCGGCCGGAAGCAACGCCGGGTACCCTCCCTCCCGGAGCACCCGCAGATGGGTCTCCAGGACGGACGGGACGATCGTGCGCCCGGGGGCGACGCCGTGATACGTCAGGACGGGGATGCTGGAACCGGCTCTCACCGCTCGGTCTCTCTCCTCACGCGCCGCGTCTCTCCGGGCCTCCCGGCGGCGCGGCCGGCATAGGCTAGCACAGGACCCAGCGTTCGTGTGGCCTGACCCGAATCGTTTGCGTTAGGATTACCGGCACCCCCGGGACGGCGAGTGCGGTAGCCAGCCCCGGTTGACGTGAAGGCCTCGGGAAGGACCGTTCCTTTGCCGCGAGACCTCTGCGGACCCCGAAGAACGAGAGACAAGCGAGGTCGTCGATGCTCAGGAAGGTGATCAATCTCGTTGCCAAGCCCCTCGGCTATGAGCTCACGCGGCGAAGACGAGGAGTTCATGGGCACGGTGGCATAGAAATCTATCGCTACACGAAGCGCGATGGGACATTCGACTACCAGCGTTACAGAGAAGTCCAGATCGCCGGGAACAAGAAGAAGATCGAGGCCACTTGGGTGCTGGAGGAGAACATCGCGTTCTTGTCCCGATATATCCGCAAGACCGTCGGTGACGTGGCATTCGGGATATGTCATGGGACACGCAGGGGCAAAGAGCAGGAGTGGTTCAGGAAGCACCTGGGTTGCGAAGTGATCGGTACGGAGATCTCCGATACTGCAAACGACTTCCCTCACACGATACAGTGGGATTTTCACGAAGCGAAGCCGGAGTGGCTGAATTCCGTAGACTTCATCTACAGCAACTCGTTCGATCATACTTATGACCCCGAAAAGTGCCTCGGGGTTTGGATGAGCTGCGTCAAGCCGGGCAAGATCTGCATCATCGAGCACACGTCGGATCACGAAAAAGCTTGCGAGCTCGACCCCTTCGGTGCGCTCATCACTCAAATGCCCTACCTGGTTCTGTCCTGGGGCAAGGGTAGGTTCTTCGTGAGAGAGATCCTCTCCGCTCCTTCGAAGCTCGACTCCGTCGCCTTTACTCAGTTCTTGGTGATTCAGCGAGCGGAAGAGCTCGTGCACCCGCTCAGTACGTCGCCGGAGGAGGCCGAGAAGGCCGCGTGCTCTGCGCCGTCTACTTGACGACCTTCAGATGGAAGGTGAGGTCGTTTGCCGGGAACATGAACGCGAAGTGCTTCTCGTACTTGTGCTTCGAAAGCCGGAATAGGAGCCACGGCACGAGGGCGAGAAAGGATTTTCCGAACTGGATATTCTTCTCGACCATCTCGTAGCGGCAACCCGTGTAGAAATTACTGTGCTTCGTGGCTTCCGTAAAATAGTCGAAGGAGTCGTACGCCAGGTGGTGCCTGTGTGTCGGGTCCTGCCATGAATAGAGACTCGAGAAGTGCGGAGTCTTTATCAAGACATCGCAACCCGGCTTTCCGATGCGATGCAGCTCGTTCATCACGAGGACGACGTCCGGCAGGTGCTCGATCACTTTATTGAGGACGATCTTGTCGAACGTGCTCGACGCGAACGGGTACGGCGTCCGGTTCAAGTCGCACACGACGTCCGGCGCGACCACTACACAGAGATCGAGCCCGATCGAGCCCGGGACCTTCTTCCGACCGCAGCCGACGTCCAGGATCCTCATGCCTGTTCCTTTGCAGCACGTCTTATCGGTTCTCGGTTCTCGGTTCTCGGTTCTCGGTTCTCGGTTCTCGGTTCTCGGTTCTCGGTTCTCGGTTCTCGGTTATCGGTTCTCCGTTGTCGGTTTCTTCCTGGTCTTGCTTTTGACTGATGACTGATAACCGATAACTGACAACCCGTCCCAACACCTAACGCCTGCCTCGTCATAGCCATTCGGGCAGCGGACGGAGCCGCCCTCCACGTACTGCTGCTTGATCCCCGTGTTCCGTGCGTAGTCCTCGGGGATGCGGTTCGCGCGGCCGTGCCAGAGATGGTAGTTCACCGCCCGATTGGCGACGGAGAAGGGCGTGCGGCCGAGGTTCTGGAGCCGAACGCCGAGCTCCTCGTCCTCCCTCCCCCACCCCGTCATCT
>JACRCS010000949.1 GCA_016218905.1 Deltaproteobacteria bacterium | reverse complement strand
TTGCGCATCTGCCCCTGAGCGTAGGGTGGGGCGTTCCGCCGCAGGCGGGTTGCCCCACGCGTGGGCGAACCTCGCTGCGCGAGAACCGCCCACCCTACGGCAACCCGGTACGCGCAACTATTTACGACGTCGTGTATAGCTCGATCGGCCGCCGCTCGTTCAGGCGGCTAGATCCACCCCGGAAAATAGCGAGCGCCGCGGCCGACTTCCTCGGCGGCGGCGCCCGGCCCTTCCGGCTCCCGGACTGACTCTCCGGACCGCCGGTGAGGCGGCGCTCCGGCGCGGGTCTGCCGGTCACGCATCACGCGTCACGGCCACGTCCTTCCGCCTCCCAGACTACCCTGGCCGGCGCGCCGTCGCCTCCCTCCACGGCCAGGGGTAGGCAGTAGAGGCGCCCCCAGCCCCGCGGCACTCCCTCGAGCCTCAGGTTCTCGATCAGGACCGCGCCCGCTCCCAGAAGCACCCGATGGTTCGGGAGCTCACCGCTCCCCCGCGGGTCCACGCTCATCCCGTCCACTCCCAGGAGCCTCACGCCGGCCTCGGCGATCCGCCGCGCCTCGCCCGCCGGCAGGCCCTCCGCGCAACCCGCGACCAGGAGCCGCCCCACACCGCCGAGCGGCGTCGACGGCAGGTCCTCCCGCTCCACGAGGAACGCCTCGCCGATCCAGAGCTCGAGCGGAAGCCGGTCTACGGTTAGACCGCCGGGAATCACGTGCGCCGGCGCGTCGACGTGGGTGCCGGCGTGGTTCGAGAGGGTGAGCTCCCGCAAGGCGTAGAGGTCCCCCCGGGCCAGGTCACGCAAGACGCGCACCTCCACCGGCGGATCGCCGGGAAAGACGGGCGTGGCGGGGCCGAGGCGGTGGGTCAGATCGAAGAGGTGCATGGCGGGCCCTCGTTGACGGCGGGTCGTCGGCTGCTAAACCCCTCTCGAGTGTAACGCACCGGCCGCGAGAGGCGGAAATCATGCCCAACATCGACGAGCTCCACAAGCGCCTGCGGCTGCGCGTCGCCGGCCACGCCTGCCACGAGAACGCGCGAGCCCGCCTCGCCGAGGCGATCCACGGCTCGGGCCTCGAGATCACGCACCTCCACTTCTACGCCTACCTCTTCGACCCGCCGGTGACCTGGGCCGGCCGCGAAGCGGGCATGGCCCACGTGAACCTCGCCCCCTTCGTGGACCACGACATGGCCGGGAGCAGCGTGAGCCTCGATCTCGCCGACGATGCGACGCAGGAGGAGCGCTCGGCCTACCTCCGAGCCATCGAGGAGAGCATCCGCGCCTTCAAGGAGGGCGAGCCCTTCCGCCTGCCCCTGCGCTACCTGAGCAGGAAGGAACTCCACCGGCGCTGGCCTTCCCTCTCCGTCCTCGGCCCGGTGGCCGGCGGCAGGCACTCGCCGCTCCTGCTCGCGAAGTGGCGGGAAGACCGCACGTATCGGGAGGGGACCCTCCCCGAGGGGCCTTACCGCGCCAAGCACTGCGTCGAGGACATGGAGCAGAAGATGGCCTCACCGGTCCTCAAGGAGGCCCACAAAATCGCCTACGCGAATCTCTTCTCCCTCCTCTACCACTCGCTCCTCTCCAGCACGCGCGAGGACGACTGCCTCTACTTCGTGGGCGTCCCGCTCTGCACCACCCGGACCTTCCACGGCGTCCTCGTCGCCATGGTCGAGGTGCCCGGAGGCGCCGCGATCCCCCTCGAGACCGTCCGGGCGGCCCTCGAGCAGGTCCGGCAGGCGCTTCGAGGAGCGGCTCGGGACACCTACCTCCCGACGCTGATCCTCTCCCAGAACAGTTGGGAAGAGCACACGCTCTAGCTCTACCGCACCTCTGAGGGAGGGTTGGACGAGGTCTTCGACCGCTTCCGCGACCGCCCCGACCGGGTCTACGCCCTCATGGCCGAGTCGGAGGAAGAGCAGGCGCTGCCCGAGAGCGCCGATGAGAACGACTACCTCGAGCAGTCCCTGGTGGAGCTCTGGGACCGCAGATGGCGGGCGGCGGTGAGCCATCCGCGCGCGGTACCCGACTCCCTCATCTTCCGGAAGATGATGGCGGCCTCCCCAGGCCTCATCGGCGTGATCCGCGGAGTCGCGGAGCTCGCCCTCGTCGAGCCGGAGAGCGCTCCCCTCCAGGCCGTCCTCGTGGTCGCGCCTCCGGGGTCGGGCAAGGAGATGATGTCGAGGCTCATCCCGCTCTTCAGCCGGCCCTTCTGGGACAAGCCCGTGGTCACCCTCAACATGGGCTCGGTCCTCCTCGACGTGCAGGGCCAGAGCGGGGGCTTCCGCGGGCTCCTGCGGGCGCTCCGGGACGGCATTCTGAAGGACGGCGGCACGCTCGTGCTGGACGAGCTCAACAGCCTCGACATCGCGGCCCAGCCCATGCTCCTCCGGCTCCTCGAGCAGGGCGAGATCTCTCCGCTGGAGGCCGCGGGAGGGGCCGGGGCCGAACGCGTCGTCCCGTGGCTCGTGGTGGGCCTCATCAACGAGGATCCCGCCCGTCTGACGCTGGAGACCCTTCGGGAGAGGATGGCCGACACGGAGCTCTTCGGCGAGCTCCTGGGTTCCGCGCTGTACGAGCACTGGAAGGGCAAGAGCCGCCTGCGGGACGACCTCTACTACCGGATCCGGCGCTGCGGCGAGGTCCGGATGACCGGCCTCAACAGCCGCCGGCAGGACATCCCCATCATCTTCTACTTCCTCCTGCGGCAGCTCTTCCGGAGCGGCCGCGCCGCGGTCGAGATCTTCCTCACCTGCGAGGCGATGGTCTACCTGACGGACAAGTCGCTGGACTGGAAGGGGAACATGCGCAAGCTCGAGGCCGTGGCCCGCCAGGTCCGCAGGAACGTCGAGCGGGAGGGCCGCGGGGACGACCTCCTCCGGATCGACGCGGAGGACGTCAGGCAGGCCCTGCTCGACGTGGGGATGGCGATCGAGGATGCGGCGGTGGAGGAGGTACCCTAATTTAATTCAGAATTCGGAATCCGGAATTCGGAATTCATCCTTGCCGCCTGACCGGCTACAATCCGCCGATGCTCCCCTCCCCCGAAAGCCTCCTGCCCCCAGGCTACCGCGTCTCCCGGACGACGGTCGCGGTGGAGCAGCTCACGCTCGACTTTTTTCGGGTCGCGAACCCGAACGAGCTCTCCGACTCGCTCGACGCGGAGAGCTTCGGGGAGGATGAGCGCTTCCCCTACTGGGCGGAGCTCTGGCCTTCGTCGCTGGCGCTCGCGCGCTTGCTCGCCCGCCGCGGGCTTCCTCCCGGCTCCGAGGCACTGGAGCTCGGGTGCGGCATGGGGCTCGTCGGGGTGACGGCGGCCGTGCTGGGCGCCCGCGTCACCTTCACGGACTTCGAAGCCGACGCCCTCGCCTTCGCGGCCGCCAATCACGCGCTGAACCTCGGCGCCCTCGGCTCCACCATGCAAGTGGACTGGCGCGCGCCGCCGGAGGGGCTCACGGCTCCGCTCGTCCTCGCCTCCGACGTCCTCTATGAGCGCCGGTTCCTCGAGCCCTTCCTCGCGACGCTGCGCCGGGTCCTCGGGCCGGGTGGGACGGCGCTCGTGGCCGAGCCCGGGCGAAGGATCGCCGAGGGCACGGTGGAGCGGCTCGAGGCGGAGGGGTTCGGCCGCGACCTCCACCTGGAGGA
>JACRCS010000916.1 GCA_016218905.1 Deltaproteobacteria bacterium | reverse complement strand
CGACCTCGTCCTCAAGAAGAAGCGGGCCGAGCTCTATCGCTGCCCGATCGACCGCCTGGAACTCGTCTACCTGCAGGGGTTCGGGATCAGCGTCTCCGTGGACGGGCAGGTGAAGCTTGCCGGGAAGGACGTGCCCGTCATCTTCGCCCCGCCTGCCGGAAATCCGGTTGCGGTCGTCAATCCCATCGAGACCGCGAAATCCGCTCTGCGGCGCCTCCAGGCCCTCCGCCGCGACGACCCTGACGTCCTCGGTGCGGGGCTCTCCATGATCGCCGCGAAAGTCGCCAATCAGGCGGCCGTCCTCAAGTACTTCGCGAAGTACCGCCGGCGCACCGTTCCGGATCTCGCTCGGAGCCTCGGGGAAGCGGCGGAGCAGATTCGCAATCTATCCGACGCGGTACGGACGCTGGACGCGGGAGCTGCCGCGGTGCGCGGATCGGCCATGGGCCTTGAAGGCCGCGCCGCAGCGCTCTATTGGAAACAGGTCGGCCAGCTCGTTCCCGACGAGCTCAGCCGTAAGCCTCGGCGAGCTGCATCGCCTCCTCCATCAGGGCCATGGCCCGGCCGAGATCCTCCAGGCTTGACGGACGCCAGTTCAGCGTCGCCGATTCGATCGCCGAGATACTCCGAGGCCCGCCCGTAGACCTCGATCATCGCCGGGCACCGCCCGCTGGTCGAGAGTTGGAGCCCATGTCACATCATGCCGCCCGCTCCAGGGGATGGACCTCGTTTCGGATGCGCTCGCTCAGGGTATCTTCGGCGACATCCATGTCATAACGGGTTTGCAGATTGGCCCAGTATTGCGGGCTCTGGCCAAAGTAACGCCCAAGGCGCAACGCCAGCTCCGCGGTCACGGGCCGACGGCCATGGATCAGGTGGCTGATGCGCATGGCGGGCACATGCAACTCCTTGGCCAAACGGTATTGGCTCAAGCCGAGCTCTTCGAGAATCTCCCGAAGGTAGACGCCCGGATGGACAGGCGCCATGCGGTTTGCAGTCATGGTAGCCTCATTTGTGGTAATCGACGATTTCAACCCCCGAAGCGCCATCCGCTTCCCAGACAAAGCACAGTCGCCATTGGTCGTTGATTCGGATGCTCCACTGCCCTTCTCGGCTTCCTTTGAGAGCTTCGAGCCGATTAGAAGGCGGGAGCCGAAGGTCGTCGAGCGTGATGGCCGCGGCCAACGCATTGAGCTTCTGAAAGGCCCTTTGCTGGATCTCGGGAGGGAGCTTGCGCGACGCCGCCCGGCGAAAGATCTTGGCGGCTTCGGCGTCGCGGAAGCTCTTGATCATGGCCCCGATAGTAAACAAAATGGTTACGATGTCAAGACTCCGGAACGCTCACGACAACCCTGACGCCCGGAGCGCGTCACGCTACGCCGATGTGCTTCGACCGCTCCGCCGTCAGGGCGTAGAGGGCGTCGGTCATCGGCGTGGCGACGCCGGCCTTCCGGCCGAGTTCCACGACGCTCCCGACGATGGCGTCCACCTCGAGCGGCCGGCCCTTCTCCACGTCCTGGTGCATGGAGACCTTGGAGTCGCCGATCTTCCGCGCGATCTCGATCCGCTCCTCCACCGTGACCGGGACCTCGATGCCGTAAGCCTCGGCGACCTGCATGGCCTCCTCCATCAGGGTCCGGATCAGGGAGAGGAGCCCGGGGTTCGCGTTGATCTCGTTCATGCGGGCGAGCGTCAGCGCGGCCACGGGGTTATAGGAGAGGTTCCCGATCAGCTTCGCCCAGATCTCCCGCCGGATGTGGTTCGAGATGGTGACCTCGAACTCCGCGGCCCGGAGGAGCGCGGCCAAGGCGGAGAGCCGAGGCGTCGAGGCGTTGCTCGGCTCTCCGATGATGAGGGTGTTTCCCGCCGTGTGGGCGATGACCCCCGGCTCCACGACCTCGGCGGAGCCGTGGACCACACAGCCGATGAGGTGCCGCGGGTCGAGGGTCCGGAGCATGGAGCCGTCGGGATCGAGGCAGGAGATCGCCGTCCCGTCGAGGGGCCCTCCCTCCCGGTAGAAGTACCACCAGGGGATGCCGTTGATCGCCGGGACGACCATCGTCTCCGGGCCCATGAGGGGCGCCATGGCGGCCAGCATCGGCCCGATGGAGTGCGCCTTCAGCGTAACGACGACTACGTCCTGCTCGCCCAGGTCCGCCGGGTTCTCCGAGGCGCGGACGTCGAAGACCTCCCGCACGCCGCCCGTCAGGAGCGTCAAACCCTCGGCGAGGAGCGCCTCCAGGTGGAGTCCCCGGGCGACCAGGGATACTTCATTTCCCGACTTGGCGAGGCGGGCTCCGATCCAGCCGCCGATCGCCCCCGCCCCCAAGACGCAGACCCTCATCTCTCTCTCCTTTCAACCCCCTTCCCGGGAGGGAGCGAGAGGATAGCCTACTTCGCCGTGTAGGTGAACTCGTCGGAGACGGTCTTCTCGCCGGCCAGCGCCTTCGTGCTGATCTTGTAGGCGCCCTTCTCCTTGAGGTCCACGTCGGCGCCGAACCCTCCGGTCATCGGGCCCGCCATCACCTTCACCTCTCCGGCCGGTCCCTGGATCCGGTAGCCCACCTTGCCCTCCTCGATCGGCTTTCCGCCGGGAGAGGTGACGTAGACCATCAGGTGGTGGGACTTCATCTTGCTCATGTCCATGTCCTTCATGGGCATGGTCTTCATCATCTCCTTCATCTCGATGACGTAGTACTCGAACTTGTACCCCTCGGACTTGGACTCGCCGACCTTCTTTCCCATGCGGGCCTGGCCCTTGCTCTGGCTCGCGCCCATGGAGCCGTGATCCATTCCTCCGTGGCCCGTGGAGCCGTGCTCCATGGCGGCGAAGGCGGGCAGGGAGAGGGCGAGGGCGGCGACGACTGAGACGATCTTCTTCATGGTCGGTTTCCTTTCTCGGTGATTCGGGCCGTCAGCCCTGGGTTTCATAAGTCCCATGGGTCCCATACGTCCCATGACTGCCAAGCTCCCGCTTCTTCCAGAGCTTGTAAATGGCCGGATAGACGT
>JACRCS010000915.1 GCA_016218905.1 Deltaproteobacteria bacterium | reverse complement strand
TGGGAGGAGATCCGCACCCTGGCGAGCCGACTGAAGACGGCTCCTGCGGCGCAGACACCCATAACGCAGCAGGCGCCTACGGCTGCCGCGGCGGGCGTCGAACCTCGCCCGTAGGCCCCGGCGTTAGGCCTTCTTTCCCTCTGGTCCGTCGTCCTCGCCGGAACGGCCCGGGCGCGCCGCGACGGAGCGGTCGCGTTCTGAGGCCTGCTTTTCGAGCAACGCCGCCCGCGCCTTCCTCTCGACTTCCTTTCGGTCCTCGACCTTGTCGACCTTCTTCTTCGAAGAGTTTAGGAGCGAGCCGGCTGCAAGGACGAGCCTCAGGTGGAGCTGGCCCGTGAACTTCGTCCCTTCGCCCTTCGCCCCGACGAAGCTGCTCCCGCCCAGCTTGGCCTCGGAGAAGTCCGCATGGGCGACGTTGGCCCCCTTGAAGAGCGACCCTTCGAGGACCGCCCCGACGAGGTTCGAGAAGCGGAAATCGGCCCCGGTGAAGTCGGCTTCCTGGCATTCGGCGCCGACGAGGTTCGTCCCGGAAAAGTCGGCCCCCGGTGCCATGACCCCGGACATGCGGGCCCGCTTCAGGTTCGCGCGACGGAGGACGGCCTCGTCCAGGTGGGCCCGCTGGAAGACCACTCCCTCGAGGTTCGCCTCGGTCAGGTCGGCACGCGAGAGGTCGGCCTCGGTGTAGTTGCCCCCGCGCAGGTTCGCACCGACACCGATGGCGTCCGCGAGCTTGGCGCCGGTGAAGTTCGGGAACTTCAGCTTCGGCGTCCTGAGGTCGAGCTTCTCGAGGTTCGCCTGCGTCAGGTCCGTCTCCTCGAGGAGAGCGCCGAGGAAGATCGAGCGCCTCAGGTCGGCCCCCTTGAGGCAGGTCTTCTTGAGAGTGGCGTCGGAGAAGTCGGCGGCCTGGGCGAGCACCCTCTCGAAATCCGAGGAGGTCAAGTCGGCTCCGCCAAAATCGGCCCCGGTCAGGTTGGCCCCACGGAAAGTGATGCGGTGCCCCTTCACTCCCTTGAAGCTCGTCCCGGCCAGCTTCGCGTCGCGGAAATAGGAGAGCGTCAGGGTCGACTTGTCGAACGTGCCTCGCTGGTAGGTCACGCCGTCGAAGATCGCCTGCGAGAGGTCGCATTCCTCGAAAAGGCACCCGTCTATCGTCACGCCGCTGAAATTCGCCTCGACGAGCCGGCCGAAGGAGAAAACGCTCCCCGAAAACGTCGTCCCCTCGAGCTTTGCTCCCGTCATGTCGCAGGCGGTGAGGTTCGCCTCGCGAACCGACGCGTTCTTCAGGTTCACTCCCTTGAGTGACGCCCCGACGAGCTGCACCTTGTCGAGAGTCTGGTACTCGAGGTCGGTGTCGGAGAGGTCGGCGCGCAGGAGGCTCGTACCGCGCAGGGAGGCGCCGAGAAGGTGGGCGCGGGCGAGGCTCGAGCCGTCGAGCTTCGAGCCGTCGAGCTTCGAGCGCGAGAAGTCCGCCCCCGAAAGGTCCCGGCGCGACAGGTCGAGATCGACGAGGGAAATGTCCGTGAGATCGGGCGTGATCCCGGGGTGCTCGATCCGCCACTGGTTCCAATCGGGAGACTTCAGCACCTCAAGGTGCTCTGCGCTGGCCATAATGCGTGAGTCTAACGTCTAGAATCCCTCCATGAGCGCCACTGTTCCTGTCCGCGGCGCCGAGAGGATCCGCCGCGCCCTCCTCGGCTCCTACCCGATCCTCTATGTCCAGTCGTGGGAGGAGGGGCGCGTCGAGCGGGCGCTGTCCGTTCTCGCGCAGAAATTCTACGAAAAGCCCGTGGCGTTTGCCGCCTGGACGTGCGTCGACGGGTGGACCGGGCTTCCGGATTCCCCGGTGGACACGAGAGACCCCCTGAGGGCCCTCGACGTCGTCCTTCAGGCGACCGCGCCCGGCTTCTTCCTCATGAAGGACCTCCCTTCACTCCTCGCAGACCGCCCCGACGTCGTCCGCAAGCTCCGTGATGCTTACCGGCAGCTGAAGGGGAAGGGGAAGTTCGTGGTGATGGTTTCGCCGCGGCTCCTCCTGCCGGAGGACCTGAACAAGGAGGTGTTCATCGTCGACTACGATCTGCCGGACGAGGCGGAAGTCCGGAACGCGGTCACGATCCTCGGCAAACGGTACCTGGGCGAAGGGGGGCTGACGCCCGCCGACGCCGACCGTGTGGTCACGGTCCTCCGGGGCCAGACGCTGGACGAGCTGGAGCACGTCTTCGCGAAGGTCTTTGCCCGGACCCCTCGGTTCGACGAGTCGACGTTCGACGAGCTCCTCGCGGAGAAGGAGCAGTCCTCGCGGAAGGCAGGGGTCCTCGAGTACGTGCCCCCACGCTTCACGCTCGACGACATCGGCGGGCTCGACAACCTCAAGGAGTGGCTCCGGAAGAGGCAGACCCTCTTCACGAGGGAAGCGGTCGAGGCGGGCCTGCCCGTCCCGAAGGGGCTCCTGATGATGGGAATGTCGGGTTGCGGGAAGTCGCTTTCGGTCAAGGCGATCCCGGCCCTCTGGAACCTCCCCCTCTTCCGGCTCGACATGAACCTCGTCTTCGGGACGGCGAACCCGGAGGCGAGCTTTCACAAGGCCCTGAAGACCGTCGAGGGGCTCGTGCCGGCGGTCCTCTGGATCGACGAGATCGAGATGGCGATCACGGGCGGCC
>JACRCS010000932.1 GCA_016218905.1 Deltaproteobacteria bacterium | reverse complement strand
CGAGGCCGGCGCCGACGAGAGCCGCCAGCGAGACCCGGGAAAGGCGCACGCCGAGGAGGATCGCCCGGTCCACCTCGCTCAGGCGGGCCGGCAGGAGCCCCAGGGCCTCCCCCGCGGCCCGGAGGAGGTCGAGGGGACCGAGCCCCGAGGAGCCCACGCTGCTGGCGAGCCCCAACGCCAGCGGCAGCGCCGCGGCCAGGGCCCAGGGAAGCCATCCGGCGGCTCGCCTCAAGGGCGGGCGCCCCGTTTCACGAGGAAGAGGCTCATGTACCGCGGGCCGAGCTCCCGGACCGCCCGCAGGTCCCGGAGGAGGACGCCCCCCGGCCGGGAGCACTCGGCCGAGAAGACCGAGGCGCCGGCGAGGCCCCTCGCCTCCAGGAGCTCGCAGACCTCCTCGGCCCGCCGGTCCGACTTCATCACGACCACGTTGTCCGAGAGCTCCAGGGCGCGTTCGAGGCTCTCCGTGCCCTGGGCGGCGCTCACCACGGCGATCGTCTCGTCGCCCTCCGCCAGGGGGAGGAGCGCGGCCGCCGCCGCCGCGCTGTAGGAGGTGATCCCCGGCACGACCTCCACGGGCGCGGCCGGCTCGGCCTCGCGCACGACTTCCAGGAGATAGGTGAAGGTCGAGTAGGTCATGGGGTCGCCGAGCGTCAGGAAGGCGCAGGAGGCGGGTCGCCGGAGGACCTCGAGGACCCGGGCGCCGTTCTCCCGGTGGGCGCGCCGGTCCTCCACCCCCTCGAACGTGTGGGTGAAGGGGAGGGGCACGGGGCGGCTCCCCGGAGGCAGGTGGGGCTCGGCGATCTCCAGGGCAAGGCTCCGACCCGAGCGCGCCTGGGAGGAGACGAAGACCACGTCGACCTCCCGGAGCACGCGGGCCGCCTTGAGCGTCAGGAGCTCCGGATCGCCGGGACCGAGCCCCACGCCGTAGAAAGTGCCGAGAGACATCATCGGGGCCTCCTGTGCTGCCGGCCAGAGAAGCCCGGCGCTCGTCCGTGAACACGGTTTTCGGTCGTCGGTTTTCGGTTTTCAGTTCCAGAACCGAGAACCGACAGCCGACAACCGATCACCCCTTTACACGCTCGCACGCCGCACGCTCCAGACCGCGAGGGCGAAGAAGGCCGCAGCGAACGCGGCGAGGGCGGCCACGTGGACGAGGGGGAGCGGACGGCCGAGGCTGGCGGCCCGGATGGCGAGGCTCGAGTGGGTGAGGGGCAGCGCCTGGGCCGCGACACTCGCCCAGCCGGGCAGGCGGCTCAGGGGAAAGAGCGTGCCGCAGAGGAAGGACATGGGCACGATGAAGAACGTGTTGATGTGCCCCTGGTCCGCGTGGCTCCTCACCACCATGGCCGCCACCACCGCGGCCGAAGCGAAGGCGAAGGTGTGGAGCGCGAAGAGCGGGGCGGCCCAGGGCGTAGCGGGCAGGCCCGCGCCGAAGAAGGCCGCGACGGCGTAGACGGCGAGCGCCGCGAGCAGGCCCCGGAGCATCCCGTAGAGGACCTCTCCCAGGGCGATCTCCCACGCCGCCACGGGGGCCATCTGGAACTCCTCGAAGATCCTCCAGTAGAAGCGGGCGATGTTGATCTCCGTCGCGGTCCCGAAGCTCTGGGTCATGGAGGCCATGGTGGCGAGGCCCGGCAGCATGAAGGCGAGGTAGCCGACGCCCTCCATGCGCACGTCGCGGCCGACGCCCCAGCCGAAGACCACGAGGAAGAGCGCCGGGGAGACCACGTAGGAGGCCAGGTGCTTGACCCAACGGCGGCAGTAGATCCGAAGCTCCCGGTAGAGGACCGCGCGGACGCCATTCACGGGCTCACCTTGCGCCCCGTCAGCCGGAGGAAGAGGTCTTCGAGGTTCGCCCGCCGCACGGTCGCGCCCTCCCCCGCCCCCCGCAGGACCGCGAGCGCCTCCTCCCGGGAGCGATGGAACTCCGTCACGGTCCCCTGGGGGCCGGGAAGCTCCACGGCGTACTCCCCGAGCTCCTCGAGCATGCGCCGGGGCTCGCCCTCCGCGATGAGCCGCCCCTGGTGGAGGACGCCGACCCTTTGGCAGAGGAACTCCGCCTCTTCGATGTAGTGGGTCGTGAGGAAGATCGTGACCCCGTTCCGGTGGATCGACCGGACGAGCTCCCACAGGAGCCGCCGGGAGGAGGGGTCGAGGCCTGCCGTCGGCTCGTCGAGGAAGAGGATCTCCGGCCGGTGGAGGAGGGCGCGCAGGATCGTCACCCGCCGCTTCAGCCCTCCGGAGAGGGTCCGCGAGAGGCTCCGGGCGCGGTCCTCCATCTCGGCGAAGCGCAGGAGCTCGTCGATCCGGCTCCGCCGCTCGGCCTTGGAGAGGCCGTGGAGGATCCCGTGGAGCTCCAGGTTCTCGAAAACCGTGAGGTCCGCGTCCAGGTTCACGTGCTGGCTCACCACGCCGATCCGCGCCTTGGCGAGGACCGGATCGCGCACGACGTCCATGCCGTTCACGCGTGCGGAGCCCGAGGTGGGCCGCGTCACGCCGGTCAAGATGCGGATCGTCGTCGTCTTGCCGGCGCCGTTGGGCCCGAGGAACCCGTAGATCTCGCCCGGCGGAACCGTGAGGTCGAGCCCGTCCAGCGCGCACGCCGACCCGTAGCGCTTCACGAGCGCCCGCGTCTCGACGGCAGGAGAGAGTTCGGGTTGGAGTTCGGCGCGAGCCGGGATCGGGGGCACGAGACTCTCCTGCGCGATGGGACCCGATGGGACCGATGGGACGAATGGGACCAACGATCACGGACGGACCAGCCCAATCCGGCCCCAAAAAATCGAAGCCCACCCCGGCCATCCGGAGTGGGCTTCCCGTTTTCGAAGCACCTCGCCCCACCCCCGATACCAGGGGGGCTCCACGGGGCAACCCGACGGCAGGTCTTCTGGCTCGCGATTCGTCCTCGGGGCCGCCTTCCCGACCTCCAGGGTCAGTGGCGCGTCGGCCCTTCGTCCTCGCTTACAGCGGCGGGTCCGCGGGGGATTCTCACCCCACTTCCCTTTTCAGCCTGCTCGGCACCGGCGGGTAAAAGAAGAATGTTTCGACGTTCTTACCGCCTGCCCGCGCCCGTGTCAACGTCTTTGACCCGTCTCGTCTCGACCGACCCGCGAAGACCTCTTGGAGGGACATCGCGGTCCCACCGTCCCCTCCGCCGGCTTGCTTCGCCAGCCTCTCCGACCAATGTTCTCCTTGTGTTCGGACCGTTCGATCGCTTGAGGAGGACCCCGGTGTCCCCCTTCCACGGCCGTCCGAGCGGCCTTCATCTCGCAGCGGGCATCGCCCTTTCGGTGTGGGCGGCGTTCGCGTCGCCGGGGGAGGCGGCGGCCTCCGTAGCGCCGCCGGTTGCGCAGCAACTCCAGGAGCTCGTCCGGGAACGGCCGGGCGAGACGGGCGTCTACATCCTCGACAAGAGTCGCGAAGCCATGCTGGCGAGGGCCTGGATGGTGAACAACGTCCGCGCGAGGCTCGACGTTCAGACCTTCATCTGGAACATGGACGGGGTGGGCACGCTCGCGACCGAGGCCCTCCTCCGGGCGGCGGAGCGCGGGGCGAGGGTGCGGGTCCTCGTCGACGCGCTGACGCGGGACGCCCCGAAAGAACTCCTGCTCGCGTTGGCGCGCCACCCGAAGATCGAGATCCGGATCTACAACTCGCCCGGGCCGGAGAAGGTACCGTGGCTCGAGCTCGTCGCGAACTTCTTCTTCGACTTCCGCCGCTTGAACCAGCGCATGCACAACAAGAAGTTCCTGGTCGACGGGCTGGCGGCCATCACCGGCGGCCGAAACGTCGCCGACGAGTACTTCGACTACAGCAAGAAGTACAATTTCCACGACCGGGACGTGCTGCTCGCCGGCGCCGTAGTGAGGGACATGGAGGAGAGCTTCGCCGAGTATTGGGCGAGCCCCCTCACGAAACCGGTGGAGGAGCTCTGGGCGGGCAAGGATCGAAGGCTCTCGAGCCAGGAGGTGAAGGGTGCGTACCTGGCGCTCCACCGCCGCGCAGACGACCCGGACGTGGTCGGGCCCGAGGTGCGGGAGGCCCTCCGCAACCAACCGGAGGAGTTCCGCCGCCTCCTCGAGCGGCTCGTCTGGACGGACGTGCGCTTCGTGAGCGACCGGCCGCGAAAGAACGTGGACAAGCCCGGACTGGGCGGAGGCGGAAAGACCGAGCGGGCCGTCAAGCGGACCCTGGATGCCGCTCGGAAACGGATCGTCATCCAGACCCCCTACCTCATCCTCTCGCCCGCCGACCTCGCCATCTCCGACGAGATCTTCCAGGGGGTCGAGGTCTCGATGAGCACGAACTCGCTCGCCTCCACGGACAACCTCGCTTCCTTCAGCGCCTACCGGAAGCAGCGGGAGCACCTCCTGAAGCTCGGCGTCCAGCTGCGGGAGTTCCGCCCCCACCCGGCCCTCCAGGCGAGCCTGTACCGGGCGCGGACCGGAGACGGCAGGGGACTGCCCATCCTCGTCCTTCACTCGAAGACCGTGGTGGTCGACGGAGAGCTCCTCTTCGTCGGGACCTTCAACCTGGACCCCCGCTCCGCGAACTTGAACACGGAGGAGGGGGTCGTGATCCGGAACCGGGAGCTCGCCTCCTTTGTCGAAGAGCAGATCCGTACCGACATGAAGCCCGAGAACAGTTGGGACCCGCGCCGGCAGAAGACCGACCAGCACGCGAGCCTCTGGAGGCGCCTCGCGGTCTGGTTCTTGGCCCTGCTGCCGCTGAAGCCACTCGTTTAAACGGAAGTTCCCGAGCCATAGGAGCGTAAGTGCCCGTTGAGGCTGGATTTCGCTAGAAGAGACCTCTTCGGTACTGGGT
>JACRCS010000931.1 GCA_016218905.1 Deltaproteobacteria bacterium | reverse complement strand
TCGTCATTCCGGCATGGACGCCGGAATCCAGTGCGCCATGGATGGACCCTCCTGGCTCTGCCGGGCGAAGCCGGCTCCGCCAGGCGAAGCCTGGGCCCTGGACCCCGGCAATCCGTGCCGGGGTGACGGAAAAGAGGCCGGAGTCACTTTCAGCCGACCGGCCGCGCAGCGGCGTACCGAAGCTGACAACGGGAAACGGTAAGAACCGAGAACTGATAACCGAAAACCGATAACAGAGGCTCTCGATGTACCACGACGTGATCATGGCCGGTTTCGGGGGGCAGGGCATCCTGATGATCGGTAACCTCCTGGCCGTGGCCGGCCTCCAGCAGGGCCTGCGGGTCACCTTCTTCCCCTCTTACGGGGTAGAGATGCGCGGTGGGACGGCCAACTGCACGGTCACGCTCTCCGACCGGGAGATCGGAAGCCCCGTCACCGCCCGACCCCTGGGCGTCATCGCCATGAACGAGCCGTCGGTGGTGAAGTTCGCGCCGCGCATCCGCGAAGGCGGCCACCTCCTCGTCAACTCGTCCCTGGCCCAGAAGGACTCAGTGCCGACGAACGGCCCCGAGACCCTCTGGCTTCCGTGCAACGAGCTCGCGCTGGAACTGGGCGACGGGCGTCTCGCCAGCATGATCGCCCTCGGCGCCTACGTCCGGCGCACCGGGGTCGTCAGCCAGGCCTCCCTCGAAAGCGCCCTTGCGGAAGTGCTGCCCGCCAAGGCTCACAAGCTCATACCCCTGAACGCGAAGGCGCTCCGGAAGGGCTGGGAGCTCGCCGAGAAGGGCGGCTGACCGAGCCGCCCTGAAATCGAGGCCCCGGGCTACTCGTCGAGGACCTCGTCGGAGAGCTCGTTGCGGTCGCCCTCGCAGCAGGGAAAGTGCGCCTTCAGCACCGTGCCGACGTCCTCCACCGCGGCGACGAGCCCCCCTGCGAAGTCGCCCACGTGAAAACGCTCGGCCAGCAGGTCCCGGGCGCGGTCCCAGCCCTCCTGGCCCACGAAGCGGTGGATGCCCTCATCCCCGAGGATGGCGAAGCGGTGGCTCTTGATCGCGACGAGGATGAGGACGGCGTTCCGGTCCCGGGTCTCGTCCATGCGGAGGCGGCGGAAGACGCGCCGGGCGGTGGCGAGCGCGTCGCGCCCCGCCCTCCGGGAGATCACGACGCGGATCTCGCCCGAGCTCGCCCTCTCGGCGGCCTCGATGGCTCGCCGAACCCTCTCCCGCTCCTCCGGTAGGAGGAAGCTCACCGGCCTGGTCTTCCATCCCAGCATGGTTCCTCCCTACCAATCGCCGCTGGCGCCGCCGCCTCCGAAGCCCCCGCCTCCTCCCGAGACCCCCCCTCCCCCGCCGCCCCCGAAACCTCCCCCGAACCCGCCGCCGAAGCCGCCCCAGGGCCCGATCCAGGGGCCGCGGACGCGACGGTCGGCCCGGCCGATCTGGGAGGGGCGGTTCAGGCGCGAGACGAAGACGAGGAAGAGAACGAAGAGGAGGAGCGGAACCGTCCAGCCGCTCGAGAGAGTCCGCCGGCGGCGCTCGGGCAGCGGTTTGAACTCTCCCCGGCTCGCCGCGTCCAGGGCGTCCACGGCCGCCAAGATCCCGCCGGCGTACTCGCCCTGCCGGAAGCGCGGCGCGAGCACGTCTCGAAGGACGCGTCCCGAGAGCGCGTCGGTGATGGCGCCCTCGAGTCCCCGCCCGACCTCGATCCGCATCTTTCGGTCCTGAACGAAGACGAGGAGCAGGAGGCCGTTGTCTCGGCCCTGGTGCCCGGCCTTCCACGCCTCCGCCAGGCGGATCGAGAAGTCCTCGATGCTGTCGCCCTGCAAGCTCGGGAAGAGCGCCACGACGAACTGATTCGAGGTGTTCCGCTCGACCTCGTCGAGCCGCTCTTCGATCCGCCCGCGCTCTTGCGCGGAGAGGAGCCCGGCGAAGTCGCTCACCCGCCCCTGGGGCGCCGGCGGAACCTCCAGGGACGCCCCGGCGGCCGCCCAGAGTAGAGCGAGCAGGAGCAGGACGAGCCGGCAGCCGACCACGGTGCGACCTAGAACTTCACCTTGGGGGCCTGCGCCGCACCCGCCTCCGCCTGATAGTACGGCTTCGGCTGAAAGCCCGTCACGTTGGCCACGATGCTCGCGGGGAAGGAGCGTACGCGTCCGTTGTACTCCCGCGCGGCTTGATTGAATCGGTTCCGCGCCACGTTGATCCGGTTCTCGGTGCCTTCGAGCTGGACCTGGAGATCCCGGAAGTTCTGGTTGGCCTTGAGGTCAGGGTAGCGCTCGGCCACCACGAGGAGCCGCGAGAGCGCGCCCGAGAGCCCCTGCTGGGCCTGCTGGAAGCGCTGGATCGCCTCCGGCGTCAGGTTCTCGGCGGAGACGTTCATCTGCCCGACGCGGCTGCGGGCCTCCGTGACGCTCGTCAGGACCTCCTTCTCGTGGGAGGCGTACGCCTTCACCGTCTCCACCAGGTTCGGGATCAGGTCCGCGCGTCGCTGGTACGAGCTCTCCACGTCGGCCCACGTCCGGTTCACCTCCTCCTGGGTCTGGACGAAGCCGTTGTAGGTGCCCTTGAATCCCCCGTACGCGAAGAGGAGCACGAGCACGACCGCTCCGAGTGCGATCCAGCCTTTCTTCACGATCAACCCTCCGGATGCAGTGAAATGGGACGGGCACGGAAGGTAACCCCGGGCGAAGGATTCGGCAATACGAGACTGCCCGCTCTTCGGGCCCTGCTCTCGCGGCGCCCTTGCCTTCGCGGCGGCCCGATCCTACTAGCATAGTGGTCATGGGTCATTCGAAGCTTTCGTCCCCGGGACGGACAGCAGGCAGTGCGAAGCCGGACCTCCCCGGGGCGTCTTCGTGGCGGCGTGTCGAAGTCGCCGGGAGGAAAGGAGAAGGGCAATGCGAATGCTACGCAAGGGTCTCTTCACGATCGTCGGTACGGCGGCCGCGGTGGCGTTTCTGGCGGCGCCCGGGTGGGCCAACATGGGACACGGCTGCGGCCACGGGAAGGGCGGCTACGATCCGGCACGGCTCGAGGAGCACGTGAAGGAGAAGGTCGATCACTTCCTCGGCGCCGTCGAGGCGACCGACGAGCAGCGTCAGAAGATCTATGGGGTCCGGGACCGCGCGATTCCGTTGCTGAAGGAGCAGATGGAGCTCAAGCAGAAGGCGATGGAGCTCCGAAAGCAGGAGAACCCCGACGCCAACGAGTTCTACGCCCTCGTCGACCGTAAGGCCGACCTCGCGAAGCAGTTGTTCGACCTGAAGAGCGAGGGCAGGGCGCTGCTCACTCCCGAACAGCGGCAGAAGGCCAAGCAGATGCACACGGACATGCACGGAAAGGGCATGCACGGGAAGGGCATGCACGGGGGTATGCACGGCATGCACGGGGGCATGCACCACGGGATGCGCTGCGGGTGACGCGCGCGCAGGGACTCTCTTCACGGCGCCCGGGACACGAGCTCCTCGGGCGCCCCCTCCTCACTCCGCCATTTCGTAGTGGGCGACCTTCCGGTCGTAGTCGACCATCATCTCCTGGACGACGGGAGGAACCACGGCGTCGTCGGCCGCCTCGCCCGCAAACGCTCGAACGGCGTCCATGGACTCCCAGACCGTGACGATCAGGAACTCGGTTCCCCGCTCGACCGGGCGTTTGAGGATGAACGCGCTGCAAAAGCCGGCAATTCCGCGGAGCTTCGGAAACGTCTCGGTCCGCAGGTGCGCGATGTAGCGACCCGCCTCACCGGGCCTGGCCGTTCCCTTCCAATGTCTCGCAATCATGTGGGCCCCTCACGCAAGCGTCAGCACAAAGCGTTGTTCCTCGACTTCGCTTCCCCACTGGCTCCCTTTCCGTTGCTCGACGAGCTGGAATCCGTTCTTCTCGTAAAGGTGTCGTGCGGAATGGAGGCCTTCGAAGGTCCAGAGATAGACTCGCTCGTAACCTCGACCGCTACAGAATGCTATCGCACGATCGATCAACCGACTACCCACGCCCCTCCCCCGCAGCGCATCAGAGAGGATAAACCAACGCAGATGCGCGCCGTCGGAGCGGCCGCGCGAGCCGTCGATGGCAAGGCCGCCCTCGACGCGACCTCCGACCGACGCCGTCCAAAACCCGTCCTGCCGTTCGTCGAAGCGGCTGAGGAACGCTGCCAGCTCGGTGGCGACCTTGGCCTCGAAAAAGAGACCAAAGCCCCAATGCCGGCTATAGTACGTGCCGTGAAGTTCGGCGAGCCTTCCGATGGAGCCGGGAACGTAGCCCGCGGCGATCTCAGCAGGTTCCATAGTATCTCCCGAGTCTCGTTTGCGTCCGAACCGCCTCTCCCATACCTCGTTCGAGTTGACGGGAAACGAGGGCAGGAGGTAAGGTCCCTTCTCCTGTCGCGACGGACAGAATCAGAGCTGTCCGCAGAGCTCAACCTGCCATAGTCCTTGAAATGGACAAGCGCAAAACTTCCAGAGGGAAGGGCAATGAAGTACTGCGTAGAGCCGTGGATGTTCCAAAATAACCCCAGCGTATGCATCGGAATCATTATCGG
>JACRCS010000929.1 GCA_016218905.1 Deltaproteobacteria bacterium | reverse complement strand
GGTAGTAAGGAGAAACCCTGAGCCTGGGTAGACCATCTTCGTTGAGCCGAATCGTGTACTCGTCTCCTTCTTTTGCGACGAAGACGTCCGGAACGATGTAGTCGATCCGGGCTGCCGAGAAGTTCCTGCCGGGACGCGGCTCCAGCGAGGCGATCTCCCTGGCCGCCTCCACCACGTCCTCGAAGGAGATGTCGAGCTCCTTGGCGATCTTGCGGTAGTTCTTGCTCTCCAGGTACTTCATGCCCCGATCGATGACCAGGATGACCACGTCCTCGAGGTTCTTCTCGAGCGCCTGCTTGAGCAGACACTCCCGCAGGTCCCTGGACGCCACGCCGACCGGGTCGAAGTCCTGGATGACCCGGAGGACCCCTTCCACGCGCTCGGCCGAGACCTTCGCGAGCTCGGCCACCTCTTCCGTGGCGACTCGGAGGTAGCCGTCCTCGTCGATGTTCCCGATGAGCAGCGAGCCGATGTCCTGATCCTCCGGCTGCAGGTTGCTCAGCCGCAGCTGCCAGAGGAGGTGGTCCTGGAGCGTCGTCTCGGGGGCGAGGAAGTTCTCGAACGAGGGGCGCTCGTCGCTGCGGTTGATCGGCGAGTCGGGGAGGGGAGTGAGGTCGTAGCGGGCGAGGTACTGCTCCCAGTCGATCTCCGGCTGGGTGCCGTCGGCCTTCGGAGGGGCCTCGGCTTCCGGGATCGTCTGCTGAACGGCGGGAGCGGGTTCGGGCTCGGGACGCGCCTCCTCTTCGATCATCTCGTCCAGGAGCGGATTGAGCTCCATCTCCTCCTGGATCCGATTGACCAGCTCGAGACGCGACAGCTGCAGGAGCTTAATGGCCTGTTGGAGCTGGGGAGTCATCACCAGCTCTTGACTTAGGCGGAGCTCCTGATTGACGTGTTGCCTGATCTCTAGGGCCACGAGTTCCTAACCCAGGCTAAAACCCTCACCCAAATAGACCGTTCTGGCTTTGGGACTGTTAACGATTGTGTCGGGTGTCCCCTCTTCGAGAACCGACCCGTGGTTGACAATATAGGCCCGGTCGCAAACACCCAACGTTTCCCGCACGTTATGGTCAGTGAGTATGACACCGATACCCAAGGATTTCAATTGCAAAATCCGGTCCCGGATCTCGGCGACGGCGATCGGATCGATCCCGGCGAAGGGCTCGTCGAGCAGGATGAACGCGGGGTCCTGCGCCAGCGCCCGCGCGATCTCGACCCTGCGCCGCTCGCCTCCGGAGAGGAAGTGCGCCCTCCGCTCGGCGATGCCCTCGATCGAGAGCGCCTCGAGCGCCGCCTGAGTGCGCGCCTCGGCCTCGTTGGGACTGACGCCCCGCGCCTCGAGCACCGCGTACACGTTCTCGCGCACGGTCAGCCGTCGGAAGACGCTCGGTTCCTGGGGCAGGTAGCCTATGCCCTTTCGGGCCCGCTGATACATCGGAAGCCCGGTGAGCCGCTCTTCCCCCAGGAGCACTTCGCCGCCGTCGGCCCGAACGAGCCCCACGATCATGTAGAAGGTGGTCGTCTTGCCCGCGCCGTTGGGCCCGAGCAGTCCGACGATTTCCCCCCGGGAGACGTGCAGGGAGACCCCCGACACGACGGCTTTGCCTCCGTACCGCTTGACGAGGCCCCGGGCTTCGAGGCGCGTCGGTTCGCTCACGGCTCGCGCTTCTCCGGCCGCTTGGCGGGTGCCGGCTTGGGCGGGCTGCCCGGCTGTGCCTGCTGCCCCTGCCCCGGCTGCCCTTGCTGCCCTTGCTGATAGATGACGGCCTTGGCGCCCTCGACCACCGTGCGGTCCTCGGCGAGGTAGAGCGTGATCTTGTCGCCGGCGACGACGTCGCGGTCCCGCCAGACCTTCGGGCTGCCTGTGAGGACCGTCACGCCGGTCTGGGCATCGTAGGTGGCGTCCGTCCCGGTGGCGACGATCTCGTCCTTCCGGATGCGAACGCTCCCGTGCGCCTTCACGAGCCGGGCCGTCCGGGTCTGTTTGTCGATGGTCACCTCGAGCCGGTCCGAGTGGAGGGTGACGGCCCCCTGCTTCGCGACCACGTCCCCCTGGAAGACGACGAGCTCGCCCCCAGAGAACGTCTCCAGGGTCTTGGAGTCGATCTGGAGGGGCTCGGAGCTCGACTTCCAGAAGGCCGGAGGCTGGGCCGGCTTCTCGGCCGCGAAGGGCGAAGCCGCGAGGGCCAGCAGAGACGAGGCGACGAGCGCCAAACGGAGCGCTTTCAATGGGAACCTCCCTGGATCACGGCCCGGACCTCGGAGCGGATCCGTGCCTTGCGCGTCTCGACGTCCACGTCGACCCCCTTCCCGCGGACCGTCATGCCGGGCCCGTCTAGGAGCACCGGGGAGTCCGAGGAGATACGGCCCTGCCCTCGGTGGTAGGCGGCGCGGTCCAGGGCCGCCCGGTAGCCGTCCCAGGAGACTTCCACGCCCTGGGAGAGGGTCAGGAGCGTGCCCGACTCCATGGCGGCGCTGCCCGCCTTCACGCGGACCGCCTGCCCCTTCTTGTCGAAGAGGGCCTCGATCCCCGTCAGACTGCCGGTCCCCTCCTGCTCCCAGCCGGAGCCCTTCCGCGCGGTGATCCGCCAGCGGGTGCCGTCGGGGTCCACGTCGACGAGCTCGATGCCGCGGGCGACGGACGTGGGCTGTCGCCCCGCCTGGGGCGGCCCGGCCGGCCTTCGGGAGCTCTCGGGGCGGAGCGCCCACCACGCGAGTCCCGCCAGGGCCAGAGATCCCAGGCCCAGGAGGGCGAGGAGGGACTTCCGGACCATCAGAGAGGATCGGGAAAGAAGTACCTGCGGGTGACCGCGTCCCAGGCGTCGCGCGCCTTCAGGATCTCGTCGCAGATCTCCCGCACGGCTCCCCGCCCGCCCGAGCGGCGCGTCACCCAGTGCACGCGCTCGCGCACGTACTCGGGGGCCTCCGGAACGCTCACGGAGAGGCCCACCCGCAGGAGGATCGGCAGGTCCACCACGTCGTCGCCCGCGTAGGCGACGCGCTCGGGCTCGAGCTCCCGGCGGTGCAGGATCTCCTTCAGGACGAGGACCTTCTCCTTGACTCCCTGGTGGACTTCCCGGACGCCGAGCTCCCGCGCCCGGTGTTCGACGACGAGGCTCCGGCGGCCGGTGATGAAGCCGACGTCGACGCCGGCGCGTTGGAGAAGCTTGATCCCGTGGCCGTCGGTGACGTCGAACGCCTTCGTCTCCACGCCGTGGTCGTCGAGCACGATGCGCCCGTCGGTGAGGATGCCGTCCACGTCGAGGAGCAGCAACTCGACGCGCGCGAGGCGTTCCCGGAGCGACGGGGGGCTCGACGCGCTCATCTCAGCCCGGCCCGGACGAGGTCGTGGATGTGGATGACGCCGGAGACCCGGTCGCTGCCCGCCGCCTCCACGACGAAGAGGCTCGTGATGGCATGCTTCTCCATCAGGCGCAGCGCCTCCACCGCAAGCGTCCCGAGGGGGACGCCCTTGGGCCGGGGTGTCATGACGCGGCCGGCGGGCACTCCCAGAAAGTCCTCCTCCTTCTCCAGCAGCCGGCGCAGGTCGCCGTCGGTGATCACGCCCTGGAGCGCGCCGCTCTCGCCGAAGACGCCCGTGAAGCCGAGCCCTTTGCCCGTGATCTCGAGGATCGCCTCCCTCATGGGGGTCGACGGGGTCACGCGCGGCACCGCCTCGCCCGCGCGCATCAGGTCCTCGACCTGGAGCGTGAGCTGGCGCCCCAGGGCGCCGGCGGGGTGGAATCGGGCGAAGTCCTCGGCCGTGAACTTCCGGCGCTCCATGAGGGCCGCGGCCAGGGCATCGCCGAGGGCGAGGGCCGCCGTGGTGGAGGCCATCGGCGCGAGGTTCAGCGGGCACGCCTCCCGCTCCACGGGGGTGTGGAGGACGACGTCCGCCCGCCGGGCGAGCGTCGACGCAGGGTTGCCCGTCACGGCGACGAGCTTCAGGGCGAGGTCCCGGATCACGGGCAGGATCTCGATCAGCTCCTCGGTCTCGCCGGAGTTGGAGAGGGCGACGACGACGTCCCCCCGGGCGAGGATCCCGAGGTCGCCGTGTACCCCCTCAGCCGGGTGGAGGAAGAAGGCGGGCGTCCCGGTAGAGGCGAGCGTAGCGGCGATCTTCTTGCAGACGATTCCGCTCTTCCCCATCCCCGTGAGCACCACCTTCCCGCGGCACTCCTCTAGGACCTCGAGCGCCCTCTCGAAGGAGGGCCCGAGCTCGCGGGCGAGCCGGGCGATGGCCTCGGCCTCGATCTGCAGCACTCTCCGGCCGGCCTCGATGCCGCTCACGCAGCCTCCCTGCGCGCGGCGTCGATCGCCAGCACCGGGCGGAGGAGCGCTTCGAGGTCGGAGAGCGCGACCGAGTTGGGCCCGTCGCAGAGCGCCTCCTCGGGTCGCGGGTGCACCTCCACGAAGAGCGCGTCGATCCCGACGGCCGCGGCGGCCCTGGCCAGCGGGGCGGCGAAGGCCCGGTCGCCTCCCGAGGCGCCGCAGAGCCCCCCGGGCCGCTGGACCGAGTGGGTGGCGTCGAAGACGACGGGCCATCCCAGGGCGCCCATGCGGGCCATCCCCTGGAAGTCGACGGTCAGGTACCGGTAGCCGAAGGTCGAGCCGCGCTCGGTGAGGAGCACCCCGCCCGAACCGCCGGCCCTCACCTTCTCGACCGCCTGGTCCATGTCCTCCGGCGCCAGGAACTGGCCCTTCTTCACGTTGACGGGCTTGCCGGTGCGGCCGGCCGCCACCAGGAGGTCGGTCTGCCGGCAGAGGAACGCCGGGATCTGGAGGCAGTCGAGGACCCCGCCCGCCTGGGCGACCTCCTCCACGGAGTGGACGTCGGAGAGGACCGGCACGCCGAAACGCTCCCGCACGCCCTCCAGGATCCGCAGACCGCGTTCGATCCCGGGCCCCCGGAAGGACGAGAGGCTCGTGCGATTGGCCTTGTCGTAGGAGCTCTTGAAGACGAGCGGCAGGCCCAGGCGGCCGGTGATCTCCCTCAACGCGTCGGCGACCTCGAAGGCCAGCGCCTCGCCCTCGATCACGCAGGGGCCCGCGATCAGCGCCAGCGGCGCGCCCCCCCCGATGGGGACGGTGCCTACGTCGACGCGGGCCCGAGAGCCCTCCACCTACCCCTCCCGGCTGCGCTTCTGCTCGAGGCTCGCCCGGATGAAGTCCCGGAAGAGCGGGTGCGGCGCCATGGGCCTCGACTTGAACTCGGGATGGAACTGGCAGCCGACGAACCAGGGGTGGTCGGGGAGCTCCACCATCTCGACGAGCGTCCCGTCGGGGGAGAGCCCGGAGAGCGTCAGGTTGTTCTCGCGGAAGACTTCGCGGTAGGCATTATTGACCTCGTACCGGTGCCGGTGGCGCTCGCTGATCTCCTTGCAGCCGTACGCCCTGAAGGCGCGCGAGCCCTCGAGGAGCCTGCAGGGATAGGCCCCCAGCCTCATGGTGCCGCCCTTTCGGGTGATGCCCACCTGCTCGGCCATGAGGTCGATGACGGGGTGGGAGGCCTCCTCCTCGAACTCGCTCGAGCACGCGCCGGTGAGCCCGCAGACGTTGCGCGCGAACTCGACGACGGCGAGCTGCATCCCGAGGCAGATGCCGAAGTACGGGATCCGATTCTCCCGGGCGTACTGGATGGCCCGGATCTTCCCCTCCGTGCCGCGCTGTCCGAAGCCGCCGGGAACGAGCACGCCGTCGGCCGCCCGGATCTCGTCCGGGACGCCGTCCGCCTCCACGCGCTCGGAGTCGACGTACGTGAGCTCCACCTTGCAGTGATTGCCGACCCCGCCGTGGATGAGCGCCTCGGAGAGGCTCTTGTAGCTCTCCGTCAGGTCCACGTACTTCCCGACGATCGCGATCCGCACCGTCTCGCGGGGGTAGCGGATCACCTCCACGATGTGCTGCCAGTCGTCGAGCTTGGGACGGCCGGTCCAGATGTTCAGGAGCTCGACGACGCGCTCGTCGAGGCCCTCCTCATGGAAGTTGAGCGGCACCTCGTAGATGCTCTCCGCGTCCTTGGCCGTGATGACGGCCGCCGGATCGACGTTGCAGAAGAGGCCGATCTTCCGCTTCAGGTCGGCGGAGAGGAGCCGGTCGGAGCGGCAGATCAGGACGTCAGCCTGGATGCCGATGCGCCGCAGCTCGTTGACGCTGTGTTGGGTCGGCTTCGTCTTCAGCTCTCCGGCGGTGGCGATGTAGGGGACGAGCGTCAGGTGGATGTAGAGGACGTTCCTCGTGCCCACCTCCACGCGGAACTGCCGGATCGCCTCCAGGAAGGGCAGGCTCTCGATGTCGCCGACGGTCCCCCCGACCTCGATGATCGCGAGGTCTACGCCCTGGGCGGCTTCCTGGATCCTCCGCTTGATCTCGTCGGTGATGTGGGGAATCACCTGGACGGTGCCGCCGAGGTAGTCGCCGCGGCGCTCCTTGCTGATGACCGTATCGTACACCTGGCCGGTCGTGAAGTTGTTCCGGACGCTCAGGCGGGCCCGGGTGAAGCGTTCGTAGTGCCCCAGGTCGAGGTCGGTCTCCGCGCCGTCGTCCGTGACGAAGACCTCGCCGTGCTGGAAGGGATTCATGGTCCCGGGGTCGACGTTGATGTAGGGATCCATCTTGAGCAGCGTGATGGTCAGCCCCCTGGCCTCCAGGAGGGCCCCCAGACTCGCGGAGGTGAGCCCCTTTCCGAGGCTGGACAGAACGCCGCCGGTAACAAAGATGAACTTCGTCCTCATCGATCTCCTCGCGAATGCATGGAAGATGCGATCCGTGCCCTCAACGCCTCCTCCGCCCGAACCAGGTCTTCCGGCCGGTCGACCCCGATCGACGCGCCCCGGCCCTCCACGACCCGGATCGTCCAGCCCGCCTCCAAGGCGCGCAGCTGTTCGAGGCTCTCGGCCTTCTCGAGCCTGCCCCGCTCGAGCGCGGGGAAGGCGAGGAGGCTCTCGCGGGTGAAGGCGTAGACGCCGAGGTGGCGAAGCGGCGCCCCGGAGCCGTCCGGAGGGGCGCTCCCGGCCCCTCCCGCCGACCACGCCTCCCGGAAGAAGGGGATCGGAGAGCGGGAGAAGTAGAGCGCTTCGCCCGTCGGGCGGCAGACGACCTTGACGACGGCCGCGTCTTTCCCCGGCGGGGGCGCCTTCCGTCTGCCGGCGCCGGACCCGGACGAGTGCTTGCCGGCGGCGTTCATGGGGGCGCTGTCTACTCCACGAGGGCCAGGG
>JACRCS010000928.1 GCA_016218905.1 Deltaproteobacteria bacterium | reverse complement strand
GATCATCCGCAGGAGCGTCGTCTTGCCGGCGCCGTTGGGGCCGATGATCCCGACAATGCCGCCGGGCGGGAGCCGGAAGGAGAGGTCGTCGATGAGGAGCTTGTCGCTGTAGCTCTTGCGCAGGTGCTCAGCCTCGATCACCACGTCGCCGAGCCGGGGCCCCGGCGGGACGACGATGGCGCCGGCCTCCACCTTGCCGGCGGACTCCTGGTTGAGGAGGTTCTCGTACGCGGAGATGCGCGCCTTGGACTTGGCGTGGCGCGCCCGCGGCGCCATCCGGATCCACTCGAGCTCCCGCTCCAGCGTCTTCCGGCGGGCGGACTCCTGCTTCTCCTCTTGGCCGAGCCGCTTCTCCTTCTGCTCCAGCCAGGAGGAGTAGTTGCCCTCCCACGGGATCCCGCGCCCACGGTCGAGCTCCAGGATCCAACCGGCGACGTTGTCGAGGAAGTAGCGGTCGTGGGTGACCGCCACGACCGTACCCGGGTACTCCTGGAGGTGCCGCTCGAGCCACGCCACGGACTCGGCGTCCAGGTGGTTCGTGGGCTCGTCGAGGAGCAGGAGCTCCGGCTGCTGGAGGAGGAGACGACAGAGCGCCACCCGGCGCTTCTCGCCGCCCGACAGGTTCGCTACCGAGGCATCGGCCGGCGGGAGGCGCAGCGCGTCCATGGCGATCTCGAGCGTCCGGTCCAGGTCCCACGCGCCCGCGGCGTCGATGGCGTCCTGCACGCGCGCCTGCTCCTCGAGGACCTTCTCCATCTCCTCGGGCGAGAGCGGCTCGGCGAACTTCGCGTTGATCTCGTCGAACCGGTGGAGGAGCGCCCGGGTGCCGGCGACCCCCTCGTCCACGATCTCGGCCACCGTCTTCGCCGGGTCGAGCTGGGGCTCCTGGGGCAGGAAACCGACGCGGACCCCTTCGGCAGGCCACGCCTCGCCGTGGAAATCCGTATCGACGCCGGCCATGATGCGGAGCAGCGTCGACTTCCCCGCGCCGTTGAGGCCCAGGACCCCGATCTTTGCGCCGGGCAGGAACGAGAGCCAGATGTCCTTCAGGATCTCCCGGTTCGGCGGGTAGATCTTCGAAAGGCCTTTCATGACGTAGACGTACTGCTGTGCCATGGATAATCTCCGTGAAGTCGCGCTCGAAGAGCGGAACCTTATTAACGGGAGTGGGGGGAAAAGCAACCCCGGGGCGCCGGCTTCGGCTGCGCCCCGGGGTTGCTGTTAGGCGTTAGGTGTTAGCGGTTAGCGATTAGGAGAAGAGGACGGCCGAACGGCCCTGACCTGTCCGACCTGTCGGACCGTGTCGGACCCGTCAGACCGTTGTCAGACCCCGGCGGCCTAGGCTATAACGCCCCCATGCTGCCGTCCCTGCTCCGAACGCTGCAAGCCCGCTGGAAGGCGCGTGTCCGCGTGGTCTGGACCGACAACTCCTCGGTCTACCTCTCCGTCCGGCGGGCCCCGCCACGCAGCCCGTCGGCCCCGCCGGCTCCCGCTGAGTGGGTCATCCGGCTGCACCGGTCCTTCGCCGGCGCGCCGCTCCCGGTCTGGACCTCCCTGGAGCGCTTCCTGCTGACGGGCCGGAGGGCCCACCTGGCGCCTCTCCGCGAGTTCTTCCGGAGCCGAAGCGGCCCTCGGCTCCCCCGGCCGAAGCCGCTCCGCGCCGAAGGGCGCGTCCACGACCTCGGGGCCCTCCTGCGCGAGCTCAAGCACTCGGCGCCTTTCCGGGAGCTCCCGCCCGTTGAAGCGACGTGGGGGCGCCGCGTGCGCCCGGGCCTGCGGACGATCCGGCTCGGTTGCTACCTGCCGGCGCGCCCGGGGGAGGGGAGCTCCTCCGCCCTCGTCCGCCTCCACCGCCTCCTCGACAGCGCCCAGGTGCCGCAAACGGTCGTGGCACAGGTGCTCCACCACGAGCTCGTGCACCACTACCTCTCGTGCACCCGCGGCCCGCCGGCCGGCCGGCGGCACGGCCGGGACTTCCGGCGCCTCGAGGAGTCCTTCCCCCCCTTCGGGAGCGCGCTCGAGTGGCAGCGGCTGCACCTGCCCTCCTTGATCCGGGCGGAGCGGAGGCGCAAGCGGGCCGGGCACGGCGGGGCGACGCCGTGAGCCCGGCGTACCGGAGTATCGTCACCCACAACGACTTCGACGGCCTCGGCTCCGCCGCGCTCTGCTCCTGGGCCTACCAGGTGAACAAGATCCTCTTCACCGGGCCGGTGGACATCTACAACCGGCGCTTCCCGATCACCCGGGCCGAGATCGTCTGCGACCTGCCGTGCCCCGGCGAGTGCGGCCTCTGGTTCGACCACCACCAGGGCAACGCGGAGGACCTGCGCCAGCGCGGAATCGACCCCGGCTCCATCCCCGGCCGTTTCGCTCCGGAGAAGTCCTGCGGCCGCGTCGTCCTCAACCACCTCCTGGCAGAGGGCAGAACGCTGCCCGCCCACTTCGGGCCGCTCGCCGACGCCATGGACGTCGTCGACAGCTTCGACTACCGCTCCATCGAGGAGTGGCGGGCGCGGACGCCGGCCCACGTCATCACCGACGCTCTCAAGGTCCCCTTCGCCGACTACCGGGTCCGCAACCAGTCCTTCCGCAACATCGTCTTCCACCTGCGTGACTTCGGCCTGGAGAAGACCGCGGCCCTCCCGGAGGTGCGCCGGCACCACCAGGAGTACCGCGCCTATGAGGGCAAGATGCTCGAGCTCCTGGAGCGGGACGCCAGGCCCTGGGACCCCGAGGGAGAGATCGTCCTCGTCGACCTCACCCACTACGCGCAGCGGCCCTTCGTCTGGAAGAACCTGGCCCAGGTCCTCTTCCCGGAGGCCGGCGCGGTGCTGGCGGTGGAGTGCGCCTTTCGGGAGGGCAGGAAGACGAACGACCTCGCCTTTTCGATGTCGCTCACGATCCGCGAGAACTGCGCCGGCACCGACCGGGACTTGGGCGAGATCATGCGCACCCTCAACATCGGCGACGGCCACTGGGGAGCGGCCGGAGGGCGGCTCCCGTGCCGTTCCAAGGACGAGATGCTGCGGAGGAAGGACGAGATGATCGCCCGGATCGCGGAGCTCTGGAAGGCACAGGGAAGGAAGACGAGTCGTTAGTCTTCAGCGGTTAGCAGTTGAGGGGTTCGACCTCCTAACGGCTAACCGCTAATAGCTATACACGACGTCGTAAATAGTTGCGCGTACCGGGTTGCCGTAGGGTGGGCGGTTCTCGCGCAGCGAGGTTCGCCCACGCGTGGGGCTGCGGCGGAACGCCCCACCTACGCTCAGGGGCAGATGCGCATACAATTGTGACGCTCTGGATAATGGCTCACTATGCCGCTGCTGCCCGAAGGGGCTGGTGCGCCTCGCGGCGGGGGGCGGAGCGCCGGCGGCGAGGCCGGGGCTTCCGGTCGCACCTCACGGGGGCGAGCGCGGGCACGTCCTCGGAGAGGAGCTCGGGCTCGGCCCAGGCGACGGGGATCTTCTGCCCGATGTACGTCTCGATGGCTTCCAGGCTGAAGACGTAGTCTTCGCACGCGAGGCTGACGGCCTTCCCCGAGGCGCCGGCCCGGGCGGTGCGACCGATCCGGTGGACGTAGTCCTCGGCCTCCTGGGGGAGGTCGTAGTTGAAGACGTGGCTCACGCCCTCGATGTGAAGGCCGCGGGAGGCGACGTCGGTGGCCACGAGGATCCTCAGTTCGCCCGCCATGAAGCGCTTCAGGATCTTCAGCCGCTTTACCTGGTCCACGTCTCCGGAGAGGACGGCACAGGGGACGCCGCTCCGCTCGATCCGGTGACTGAGCCTCTCCGCCTGGCGCTTCGTGTTGACGAAGATGAGCGACTTCGTCCAGGCCTCCGTCTTCAGGAGGCCCAGGAGCAGCGGGAGCTTCTCCCGGGAGCCGACGTGGTAGAGGACCTGCTCCACCTCGTCGGCCGTCACGTGCTCGGACGCGACCTCGACCCGGCCGGGAACGTTCATGTACTCGTACGAGAGCTCCATCACCCGTTGGCCGAGGGTGGCCGAGAAGAGGAGGCTCTGGCGCTGGTCGAAGGAGGACATGCGCTTGAGGAGAAAGCGGATGTCGGCGACGAAGCCCATGTCGAACATCCGGTCGGCCTCGTCGATGACCGCGATCTCCACGTCCTTCAGGTGGTAGGCCCTCTGCTTCAGGTAGTCGATGAGCCGGCCGGGCGTGCCGATGAGGACGTCCACCCCGTTCATCACGTCTTCCCGCTGCTTGCGGTAGTCGACGCCGCCGTAGACGGCGACGGTCCGGAAAGGCAGGTGCCGGCCGACCTCCAGGGCGTCGCGGCTCACCTGGACGGCCAGTTCCCGGGTGGGGGTGATGACGATCGCCCGCGGGCACGAGCCCTTTACGCTCGGGGCGGGGCGGGGCGTCTTGAGCAGCCGGTCGAAGATTGTGATGAGGAAGGCCAGGGTCTTGCCGGAGCCGGTTTGGGCTTGCACCGCCAAGTCGCGGCCCTGTAGCGTTGCGGCCAGGCTGGCCGCCTGGACCGGCATCAGGTGCTCGAAGCCGCAGTCGGAGATGCCCTGAAGAAGCGGCTCGGGCAACCCGAGCTCTTGAAACGTTTGATCCGTAAGCTGCATGAAGCTCCCTTGCTCTGTGGGCTCATTCAATGAACCCGATGAAAGACGATCGATTTTAGTTCACTTTCTTAATGCGAGTCAACGTCTGCATCATGACTGAGCGCGAAGTACGATTGAAAGATCGGGGCTCGTCGGGCTCCGCGAGGGGCTCCAGCCGGGAGGCGGGGGTCAGGTGATCGGCAGGCAGCCCCGCGTGCTGCGGATTTTCGCGGTGCTCTTCACCCTCATCGCCGGCGGCACGCTCGGATACTGCTGGATCGAGCAGTGGAGCGTCCTCGACAGCCTCTACATGGTCGTGATCACGCTCGCGACCATCGGGTACGGAGAGATCCATCCGCTCACCCAAGAGGGGCGGCTCTTCACGATGTTTCTCGTGGTCGCCGGTGTCAGCGTGGCCACCTACACGGTAGGGACGCTGACCCGGATGATCGTCGAGGGCGAGGTCCAGGTGCTCCTGGGCAAGAGGAGGCTCATGACCCGGATACGAAACCTGAAGGACCACTACATCATCTGCGGCTACGGCCGGATCGGGAGCCTCGTCGCCGACGCGTTCGTCCGCCGGCCCCTGCCCTTCGTGGTGATCGAGCGAAACGAGCAGAAGATCAAGGACCTCCACCGGGACTTCCCGGTGCTCCCGGGCGACGCCACCGAAGAGGAGGTCCTCCTCGAAGCGGGCATCGAACGGGCGCGGGGGCTCGTAACGGTGCTCCACTCCGACGCGGACAACCTCTTCGTGACCCTGACGGCGCGGGACTTGAACCCGAACCTCTTCATCATCTCGCGCTACGAAGAGCCGCGCAGCGAGCTGAAACTCCTGCGGGCCGGCGCGGACAAGGTCGTCTCTCCGTACATCATCGGGGGCACCCGGATGGCCATGGCGGTGCTGCGGCCGGCGGTCATCGATTTCATCGAGCTCGCCACCGCCTCCGAGAGCCTCGGGCTGCAGATGGAGGAGGTGCTCGTCACCGCTCCTTCTCCGCTCGTGGGGAGCGCCCTCTCCGATACGGAGATCCGGGCGAAGCTCAACATCATCATCATCGCCATCAAGCGAGTCGGCGGCCACATGGAGTTCAACCCTTCGGCCTCTTCGGTCCTCGAAGCGGGAGACAAGCTGATCGCGATCGGAGAGCGCGAGGACCTGCGGCAGCTCGAAGCCATGGCGGCAAGAGGCTAGAGCGCTACGGCTGGACGAGGTGGACTGAATGGACCCAGCGGACACGAGGCCACCTTCGGGCCGAGCGGGCTCGAAGGCGACGCTCCGGGCCCCGCCCGGCCTGGCCGCGACGCCACGGGCCTGCCCGGCATGACCCGCCTGGCCGCGACGCCACGGGCCTGCCCGGCATGACCCGCCTGGCCGCGACGCCACGGGCCTGCCCGGCATAGCCGGCCATGCCGGCGACGCCGGGTTGACAGCGCCCAGAGCCCCCCTGTAGGGTGGACGGCTGGATTCCGCATTCGAATGCCGAATTCCGAATTCCGAATGCCGAATTCCGAATGCCGAATTCCGAATTTCGAGTGAGAGGGAGAGCCGATGAGCGAGTCCAAAGAGCCATCCGCGGCGGTCGCCTCCGAGCCCGTCGTCGCCTCCAACTTCATCAAGGAGCTCATCCTCGAGGACCTCCGGACCGGCCGCTACGGAGGCCGCGTGCACACGCGCTTTCCGCCCGAGCCGAACGGGTATCTCCACATCGGGCACGCCAAGTCCATCTGCCTCAACTTCGGGCTCGCCCTGGAGTTCGGCGGAAAGTGCAACCTCAGGATGGACGACACGAACCCCACGAAGGAGGAGCAGGAGTACATCGACTCCATCCTCGAGGACGTGCGGTGGCTCGGCTTCAGTTGGGGCGAGAAGGTCTTCTACGCGTCGGATTACTTCCGCCAGCTCTACGAGTGGGCGCTGCAGCTCATCCGGGCGGGCAAGGCCTACGTGGACGACCTCTCGGCCGAAGAGATCCGGGAGCACCGGGGAACTTTGACCGAGGCCGGCCGCGAGAGCCCGCACCGGAACCGTTCGGTGGAGGAGAACCTCGACCTCTTCCAGCGGATGAAGGCCGGGGAGTTTCCCGACGGCACCCGGGTGCTCCGGGCCAAGGGCGACATGAGCTCCGGGAACGTGAACCTCCGGGATCCCGTGATGTACCGGATCCTCCACGCCGCGCACCATCGCACGGGCGACGAGTGGTGCCTCTACCCGATGTACGACTGGGCCCACGGGCAGTCGGACTCGTTCGAGGGCATCACCCACTACATCTGCACGCTCGAGTTCGAGGACCACCGGCCCCTCTACGACTGGTTCGTGCGGGAGCTCGGGATCTACGCCCCGCGCCAGATCGAGTTCGCGCGCCTGAACCTGACCTACACCGTCATGAGCAAGCGCCGCCTCCTGCAGCTCGTGCAGGAGGGGCGGGTGAGGGGGTGGGACGACCCGCGGATGCCGACGATCTCGGGGCTGCGCCGCCGGGG
>JACRCS010000912.1 GCA_016218905.1 Deltaproteobacteria bacterium | reverse complement strand
GCCCCTCAGGCCCCTTCGGCCCCGGCGTCGACGCGGTTGCGCCCTTCCGCCTTGGCCTTGTAGAGCTGAACGTCGGCCGCCTTCAGGAGATCGGTGGCGCTGCGGGCGTCGCCCGGGAAGCAGGCGACGCCGCCGCTGATCGTGACGCGCCCGAGCGGCTGCGTCTCGCCGCCGGCGAAATCCGTCGACTCGACGCGGGCGCGCGCCGCCTCAGCCACCTGCTGCGCTTCTTTGCGCGAAGCGCCGTAGAGGAGCATCACGAACTCCTCGCCGCCGAAGCGGGCCACGATGTCGCCCCGGCGGGCGGTTCGCCGCAGGAGGTCGGAAACCTGGACGAGGACGACGTTTCCGGCCGGGTGGCCGTGGGTGTCGTTGTAGGCCTTGAAGTGGTCGATGTCGAAGAGGACGACGCTGACGGCGTCTCCCATCTGCACGGCGCGCTCGAGCTCGAGGTCGAGGCGTTCGATGAAGAACCCGGAGTTGTAGAGGGAAGTGAGCCGATCCGTGATGGCGCGGTGTTGGCTCTGCGTCACCATCCGCGAGAGGCTGCGGATCCTCTGAGACTCGATCCGGAAGAGCTCCTCCAGGAGGTGCGGCCGCTGGCGGACGAAATTCAGGAACTGCGTGGCGCCGATCGTCCGGATCCGGCAATCCGTGGCCGCGCGCAGGCCCGCCGACCGGGCGCCGCCGTCGAGGCAAGCCATCTCGCCGAGAACCTCGCCGGCCCTCGCCAGTCGTAGGACGACGGGCTCGCCGGACGGGGAGGATTGGAGGATCTCGAACGTTCCCTCCACCAGGAGAACGACGGTCTCTCCCTTGGCCCCTTCCTGCCAAAGCTCTTCCCCGGCGGGCACCACGCCATCCCGTCCGAGTGGCAGGAGCTCCCGGTAGAGGTCGCTTACGCTTTCGACTGCCCCCATAACTACCTGTCCAGACAGTATATCGCTCTGGGACCATACGGGGACGGGCGCTACACTGAACCCGATGTCCGACGAGAGCCTCCTCGACAAGGCCTTCGCGGCGCCCGAACCGTCGACAAATCTCGGTTTGGGCAACCGCCTCGTCCCCGGCGAGCTCCTCTCCCGCCTCCGGCACGACATGCGGACGCCCATTCACCAGATTCTCGGGTACGCCGAGATGCTGGAAGAGGACGCCTTCGCTTCCGGACAAACCGGCTGGGCCGAGGACCTCGGGAAGATCCAGGCGGCGGCGCGGCGCCTGCTCGGGATGGTGGACGGGCTCCCCGAGAGGCTTCTTCCGGAACCTGGCGACGTCCAGGTAGCCGAGGCCGCGACCGGGCCCGCCCCGCATGTCGAGGGCCCGGTGGAACCGACGGGCTCGATCCGGCGAGGGGATCTCGACCTCGTCCCGATGGAGCCCGTCGAACCCGCGCACCTCCTCGTCGTCGACGACAACGCGGAGAACCGCGAGATGCTCTCGCGACGCCTCCGGGGCCACGGATTCACGGTCTCCGTGGCCGAGAGCGGCCCCGAGGCTCTCCGCATTCTCGAGGAGTCCCCCTTCGACCTTGTCCTTCTGGACGTCGTCATGCCCGGCATGAGCGGCCTCGACGTCCTGCGCGACCTCAGGCCCCGGCACGCCGCGGCCGACCTTCCCGTCATCATGGCGACCGCGCGAGACGACTCCAACGACGTCGTGACCGCCCTCCGGCTCGGCGCGAACGACTACGTCATTAAGCCGCTCGACTTCCCCGTTGTTCTCGCCCGGGTCGCGAACCAGCTCACCCTCTCGCGCGCGATGGCGCGGATCAGCACCCTCGCCAGGGACCTCGAAGTACGGAACCGTTTCATCTTCGAGACGTTCGGCCTTTACCTGTCGAACGAGGTGGTCGAACAGCTCCTGCAGTCGCCGGAAGGGCTGAAGCTCGGCGGCGAGACGCGCAGGGTGACTCTCCTGATGTCCGACCTGAGGGGCTTCACCCAGATCGCGGACCGGATCCCGCCGGACCGGGTCGTGAGGCTCCTGAACAACTACCTCGGGACGATGGTCGACGTCCTCCTGTCGTTCCAGGGGACGATCGACGAGTTCATCGGCGACGCCATCCTCGCGATCTTCGGCGCCCCCGTGCAGCGCGACGACGACGTTCTCCGTGCCGCCGCCTGCGCCGTCGAGATGCAGCGCGCCATGGAACGCGTGAACGAGTTCAACCGGCGCGAGGGGCTCCCCGTCGTCGAGATGGGAATCGCGATCCACACCGGCGAGGTCGTCGTCGGGAACATCGGCTCCGACACGAGTGCCAAGTACGGCGTCGTCGGGAGTCCGGTGAACCTCACGGCGAGGATCGAGTCGTACACGGTCGGGGGGCAGATCCTCGTTAGCGACCGCACCCGCCGCGACGGTGGCGCCGACCTCTCCGTCGGAAGCGAGGTCGTCGTGCAGATGAAGGGTTTCGAGAAGCCCGTCTCCGCGTGGGACGTGCGGGGCGTCTCCGGTGGCTTCGACCTCTTCCTTCCCGCGCGCGAGGAGCCGCTGGTCACCTTGCGCGGGCCACTTCCCGTACGTTTCGCGACGATTTCGGGCAAGCGCGTCGATGGACCGGAGTCGGAGGGGCTCCTCGTCCGGCTCTCGATGAAGGAAGCCGAGATCGAGGCTCGCGACCGCCCCGATCCCTTCCGTAACCTGCGGCTTCGCTTCGTCGCCCTCGACGGCAGCACGATCGCCGGGGAGGTCTACGGCAAGGTGTCGACCCCGAAGCTCACGACAAAGGGCTTCGGGCTGCGGTTCACGTCGCTCCCCCCGGAGATCCGGTCCTTCCTCGAGGCGGTCCTGGCCGTGAGCCGCTGACGCCCCGCGTCAACCGGGCTATAGGAACGTCTCCACCGTGCCGAGGAGGCGTGTCAGCTCGACCGGCTTGGTGTCGTAGTCGTCGCAACCGGCCGCGAGAGCCTTCTCCCGGTCGCCGACCATTGCGTGCGCCGAGAGCCCGATGATCGGGATACCGGCGGTGCCGGCTTCCGCCTTCAGCCGGCGCGTGGCCTCGTATCCGTCCAGGACCGGCATCGACAGGTCCATCAGGATCAGCTCGGGGCGGTCGGCGACGGTCTTCTCGATCGCCTCGGCCCCGTTGACGGCGAGGACGACCTCGTAGCCCTTCCGCAGGAGTCGGCGGGAGAGCATGTCGCGGTTCATTTCGTCGTCGTCGACGACCAGGATTTTCGGCATCGGTGTCTCGGTGGGCCGCCTCTGGGGCGAACCGAAGTAGTGTAGCGCTCCTCATTCTTGACAGCACGCGAGCCCTGCCCTACCGTCGCCGCGGAGCGCATCTTCATGGCCTTCTCGTGGCTCTCGGGCAGCGACGATGTCGCCGAGCTCATATCGAAGAGGAACTACACGCGCGCGGCGAAGGTCCTTCGGGGACTGCTTGCCAAGGACCCGGCGAACACGTCCGTGAGGCAGCAGCTCGCCGACGTGCTCGCGCTCGACGGAAAGCTCTACGAGGCGGTCGAGCTCCTCTGGAAGCTGGCCGACGAGTACGCCACTTCGGGATTCGTCGGGAAGGGAATCGCGGTCCTCAAGAAAGTCCAGCGGCTCGACCCCTCCCTCACGAAAGTCGAGGAGAAGCTCGCCTCGCTGGTCAAGGAGAAGGACGCGGAATCCTCTCTCCGATACAACCTCCGCGCCGGCGCCATGCGCCGCCGGGCCGAGCTCGAGACCGCGCCGACTCCGACTCCGAAACCGGAGCCGCTTCCCGCCCCGCCCCCCTCCCGCGGCCTCCCGGATTCCGGTCCGTCCCCCTTCGTCGTCGACTTCGGCGCCGACGACGCCGAGGAAGCCCCCGCGGAGACCGTCTCGGAGACGGCGCCGCGCAGCTTGCATCCCCTCGGCGAGGAAGCGGCACAGGGGATGGTCGCGAGCCCTCTTTTCAGCGACTTCTCCGCCGAGGAGCTCGTGGAGGTCATCAAGGGCCTCGAGCTCCTGACATACGAAGCGGGTGACGTCATCGTCGCCGAGGGTGCTCCCGGAGACAGCCTCTTCGTCCTGACGACGGGAACGGTCAAAGCCTTCGTGAAGGACCCGGACGGGCACTATCACAAGGTCCGCGAAATGTACGAAGGCGCCTTCTTCGGCGAGGTCTCCATCCTCACCGGAAAGCCTCGCAGCGCGACGATCACCGCCGCGACGCCGTGCGAGCTCCTCGCGCTCGACCGCACCTCGCTCGACGCGATCACGGAGCGCCAGCCGAACGTCCTGACGATCCTCAGGCACTTCTGCGAGGCGCGGCTCGGAAGCGCCGACGAGGTCCAGATCCGGACGGGCCATGCCCCGCCCGGGCCGAGCCGGGGATCCACCCCCGCCTGACCCGGCGCGGGACGCCTCCGGCCGGGCGGCCGGAGGCGCGTGCGCTTCTCCCTACAGGCTCTCGACGACGAACGGGAGCGGCGGCGTGGCGCCCTCGGCGGGGCCGATCTCGAAGCAGGCCGCGACGCGGTCGAGGTAGTTGCCGCGCAGCGTCGTTCCGGGGCCGAGCTCGACGACGAGGAGCGGCTCCCCTGCGGACACGACGTCTCCCGTCTTGTGAAGGACGCGGTAGCCCGACGCCGGGTCGACGATGTCGTCCTTGCGGGCCCGGCCGCAGCCGATCTCGATGGAGAGGAGACCCAGCTCGCGCGTCGCGACGCTCCG
>JACRCS010000911.1 GCA_016218905.1 Deltaproteobacteria bacterium | reverse complement strand
TCGCCTCGCCCGTCGTCACCGGCGGGATGAAGCCGAAGCTCCGCGCGGCCGTCGAGGCGATGGAGGCTGGCGTCTCGGAGGTCATCATCGCCGGGCCGTCGATGCACCGGTCGGCCCTCCTCGAGGGGAAGGGAGGAACTCACCTTGTCCCAGCCTGACGAAAGCCCGCAGGCGGTGGAGGCCCGTGCGGCCTCGTACCTCCTCGGGACGTACGCCTACACGAAGTTCCACCCCCGCGAGGGGCGAGGCGCCCGGCTCGTCGACGCCGACGGGAAGGTCTACTGGGACCTCCTCGCTGGCATCGCTGTGAACGTTCTCGGCTACCGTCACCCGCGTCTCGTGAAGACGCTCCGTGCCGAGGCGACGGACCTCCTCCACGTCTCGAACCTCTTCTACCAGGCGGCGCAGGGCGAGCTGGCCGAGCGGCTCGTGACCCTCTCTGGCCTTTCGCGCGCCTTCTTCTGCAACAGCGGGACGGAGGCGAACGAGGCGGCGATCAAGTTCGCGAGGCTCGCCACCCCGGGTCGTTCGGGGCTCGTCGCCCTCGACAACTCGTTCCACGGGCGGACGGCCGGGGCCGTCTCCATCACCGGCAACGCCGCCTACCGCGAGCCGTTCCTGCCGCTCCTCCCGGGCGTGACGTTCGTCCCGCCGAACGACGTGGAGACCCTGAAGGCCGCGGTCGACGGCGCGACGTCTGCGGTCTTCCTCGAGCCGATCCAGGGCGAAGGGGGAATCGTCCCGCTCACGGCCGAGTTCCTCCGCACCGCGCGCGAGCTCTGCGACGCGACGGGCGCGGTCCTCGTCTTCGACGAGATCCAGTGCGGCCTCGGGCGCACCGGCCACCTCTTCGCCTTCCAGGCTTCGGGCGTCGTGCCGGACGTCGTGACGATGGCCAAGCCGCTCGGTGGCGGCTTGCCGCTCGGTGCGGTCCTGACCGGGCCGCGGATGGACGGGCTCGTGAAGCCGGGCCACCACGGGACGACGTTCGGTGGCAACCCGGTCGCCTGCCGGCTCGGCCTCGCCGTCCTCGACGAGCTCGTCGAGGGTGGCCTCGTCGCGAAGGTCGCCCAGACGGGGGAGTGGTTCGGCAGGAGGCTCGCCGCGCTGAAGAAACGCTGTCCCGCCGTCGTCGACGTCCGCGGCGCGGGCCTGATCCGGGGCATCGAGCTCGATTGCGAGGCCGCCCCTGTTCAGAAGAAGCTCCTCGAAAAGGGCTTCGTCGTCGGGACGGCCCGAAAGTCCGTCATCCGCCTCCTCCCTCCCTACGTCATCCCGAAGGCCGCCCTCTCGGCCTTCCTGACCGCCCTCGAAGAAACGCTGAAGGAAGGTGCCGCATGAGCACGCCGAAGATCAAGAAGGCCGCACTCGCCTACTCGGGAGGCCTCGACACGTCGATCATCATCCCCTGGCTCAAGGAGAACTACGGCTGCGAGGTCGTGGCGGTCGCCGTCGACGTAGGGCAGGCTGAGGAGACCTCGGGCCTGAAGGAGAAGGCGTTCGCGACGGGCGCGTGCGACTTCCACCTGATCGACGCCCGCGAGGAGTTCGCGACGGAGTACCTCTGGCGCGTCCTGCGCGCCGGGGCCGTCTACGAGCACGAGTACCTCCTCGGCACGTCGACGGCGCGGCCGATCATCGCGAAGAAGCAGGTCGAGATCGCGCTGCAGACGGGCTGCGACGCCCTCTCCCACGGCTGCACGGGGAAGGGGAACGACCAGGTCCGCTTCGAGCTCGCCTACCAGTCCCTGGCGCCCGAGCTGACAATCGTCGCGCCGTGGCGCGAGTGGTCGATCACCTCGCGCGAGGAGGCGATCGACTACGCGGCGGCCCGAAACATCCCGGTGCCCGTGACGAAGAAGGAGCTCTACTCGCGAGACCGCAACCTCTGGCACATCTCGCATGAGGGCGGCCCGCTCGAGGACCCGGCGTTCGAGCCTGAGGAGTCGATGTTCAAGCTCACCGTCGACCCGCGAAAGGCGCCCGACGAGCTGGAGAAGGTGAGAATCGGCTTCGAGGGCGGCTTTCCGGTCGAGGTGAACGGGAAGCTCCTCGCCCCGGCTGAGCTCCTGACGAGCCTCAACGAGATCGCGGCGCGGCACGGCGTCGGCCGGATCGACATGGTCGAGAACCGCCTCGTCGGCATCAAGTCGCGCGGCGTCTACGAGACCCCGGGCGGCACGCTCCTCGTCCAGGCGCTCCGGGCCCTCGAGACGCTGACGCTCGACCGCGACGCCATGCACGAGAAGGAGCGGCTCGCCCTGAGGTACGCCGAGCTCGTCTACTACGGGCAGTGGTTCAGCCCGCTCCGCGAGGCGCTCGAGGCGTTCATGGAGAAGGTCACCGAGACCGTCACGGGGCACGTCACGATGAAGCTCTTCAAGGGCTCGGCGATCGTTGTCGGACGGACGTCCGAGCACTCGCTCTACTCGGCGAACCTCGCATCCTTCAACATGACCGGCTACACGTCGCACGACGCGACCGGATTCATCCGCCTCTTCGGTCTCCCGACGCGGGGCCGCAAGCGCCTCGTCCCGCCGACGGCCGAGGCGGTGAAGGCGGGCGAGCACCTCCGGCTCGAGCCCTGGGGATGAGCGGGCGCCGCGACCTCTGGGGCGGGCGGTTCGCCGCGGGGCCGGCGGAGGTCCTCCGCCGGTTCAACGACTCGTGGTCGTTCGACCGCGCCCTCCTTCACGAGGACGTCCTCGGCTCGATCGCCTGGGCGGAGGAGCTCGGGCGGTGCGGGGTCCTCTCGGCGGCGGAGACGAGGAAGATCCTCAAGGGCCTCCGCGAGGTGAGCGCGGCCTGGGAGGCGGGTGAGGGGCGGGACGCCGACAGTGAGGACGTCCACTCGTTCGTCGAGTCTCAGCTGGCGATGCGGATCGGCCCGCTCGCGGGGAAGCTCCACACGGGCAGGTCACGCAACGACCAGGTCGCGACGGACCTGAG
>JACRCS010000923.1 GCA_016218905.1 Deltaproteobacteria bacterium | reverse complement strand
TTGTCGAGTTGACTGACTTCGCCCCCCGTTTTCGCCAGTATGGCCGGATGTTCACGCCGACGATGCTCGTGCGGCAGGTACGTCGCGTCCAAGGCAGTCCGAGAGTTCGCCTCCGGGTCCGCCCGGCCTTCGAGTACGGACGGGACCCGTGCGGCACCACCTGCGGCAGTCACCACATTCGTTACGTTGCGCCCGACCGGGTTCTGCGGCTCACCACCGACGCGTCCATTACCGCCACTCTTCAGGAGATTCCCTTCTTCTTGGAGAACCGGCTGACGCTCGTCTTCGGCCCCGACGAGACGTTGACCGAATCCATCGGGGAGGTGGCTCGCCGGTTCCTGGACGAAACGCTCGCCTACTGGCACGAATGGGTGCGCGATCTGGGGATCCCCTTCGAGTGGCAGGAGGCCGTCATCCGGGCTGCCATCACGCTCAAACTCAATACCTTCGACGATACCGGCGCCATCGTCGCCGCCATGACCACCTCCATTCCCGAGGCGCCCCACACGCGGCGCAACTGGGATTACCGCTACTGCTGGCTCCGGGATGCCTATTTCGTCGTGAACGCCTTGAACCGGCTCGGCACGACCCACACCATGGAGCGCTATCTCAGCTACCTGGTCAATGTGGCGGCGGGGGCTCCCGGCGGGGTGATCCAGCCGGTCTACGGCATCGATGGCCGTGTCCGCCTGGACGAGCGGGAGATCGAGACGTTGGCCGGCTACCGGGGCATGGGACCGGTGCGGGTCGGCAACCAAGCCTATGAGCAGATCCAACATGATGTCTACGGCTCCGCGATCCTGGCCGTAGCCCATGTCTTCTTCGACCAGCGGCTCGTGCAGCGGGGCAACGAGGCGTTGTTCTACCGTCTCGAGCCGCTGGGGGCCACCGCCGTCGAGGTCCATGATCAGCCGGATGCGGGCCTGTGGGAGCTGCGGGGGATGAAGCGGATCCACACCTTTTCCAGTGTCATGTGCTGGGCGGCCTGTGACCGGCTGGCGAAGATAGCGACCCGGCTCGGTCTGGCGGAACGTGCCGCCCACTGGCGTTCTCAGGCCCAGCGGATCCAGGAGGTCATCTGCCGACGTGGTTGGAACGCCGGCAAGCAGGCGTTTGTCGGTTCCTTTGAGGGGGACAGTCTCGACGCCAGCATGCTGCTGCTGCACGAGGTGGGGTTTCTCTCGGCGGATGATCCGCGCTTTGCGACGACCGTCGCCGCGATCGAGCGGGAGCTCAAGCACGGCAACTACATCTTCCGTTACGTCGAGGCCGACGACTTCGGCGTTCCCGAAAATGCCTTCGTGATCTGCACCTACTGGTACATCTATGCCTTGGTGGGCCTTGGCCGCACCGACGAAGCCCGGGCGCTGTTCGAAAAGCTTCTGGCGAGTCGCAACCCGCACGGACTCCACGCCGAGCACCTCGACGTGCGCGCCGACGAGCAGTGGGGCAACTTTGTCCAGACATACAGCATGGTCGGGCTGATCAACGCCGCCATCCGTCTCAGCAAGCGGTGGGACAGTGCGTTCTAGGGAGTCGTCATGAGGAAACTGCGTTCGTTGCGCCTGTCGCTGCGCTTCGTCCTCCCTCTCGCCGTGGCGTTGGCGCTTCTGGGCTATGCGGTCGTCCCGCTCGTGGAGAGACTCACTCTTCGTTGGTTCGTGCGCGACATCGACATCCGTTCGCAGCTCATCGCCAGCACCCTGCAGGAGCCACTTGCCGAACTTCTCGCACGGCGTGACCGTGCCAAGATCAACGCCCTCCTGCGCGGGGCCACCCAGGACGAACGGCTCTTGGCCCTCGGCTACTGCGACGGCAACGGCAACCTGCTCTACCGCACGCCGGCCTTTCCGGAATCCCTCGGCTGCTCCTCGCCCGATCCGGAGAAGAAGGAATCGAGCCCATTGGTCCAACTCCCCCAGGGGGCGGTCCACGTAGCCACTCACCCGATGGAGCAGGAGGGGGGAACGAGCGGGGCGCTGATCCTCGTGCACGACATGAGCTTTGTCGAACGGCGAAGCGCCGATACCCGCCACTATGTGCTCCTCCTCTTTGCCGTCCTGGGTGTCGTGATCTCCCTGATCACCGTCTTCGTCGCCCACCTCAGTTGGCGTGGTTGGGTCGACGGCGTACGCGCGATGTTGCGCGGTGAGGGGATTCTCCGTCCGTTCGGTCAGCAGGCCAGCCCTGAACTGCAGCCTCTCGTCGGGGATCTGCGCGCCCTTCTTCGGGCGTTGGACGCCGAGCGCCGTCTCGCCGACGACGCCACGATCGCCTGGACTCCCGACACCCTGCGCGGGCTCCTTCACGAGCAGTTGACCGGGGAGCGGCTTCTCGTCGTCTCCAACCGCGAGCCCTACATCCACGCGAAGACACAGGGGCGGATCGAGGTCAGCCGGCCGGCGAGCGGCTTGGTTACCGCCGTGGAACCGGTCCTTCGGGCCTGCTCGGGGACCTGGATCGCCCACGGAAGCGGCACGGCCGACCGCGCAACCGTGGACCGAAACGACCGTGTCGCCGTTCCACCCGAGCACCCGGAGTACACCTTGCGGCGGATATGGCTCTCGAAGGAGGAGGAAAGCGGTTACTACTACGGTTTCGCCAATGAAGGGCTCTGGCCCCTCTGCCACATCGCCCACGTGCGCCCCGTCTTCCGTACCAGCGATTGGCAGCACTACGTCGCCATCAATCAGCGCTTTGCCGATGCCGTGGTCAAGGAGGCCGCCAGCGACGACCCGGTGGTGCTGGTGCAGGACTACCACTTCGCCCTGGTGCCTGGACTGCTTCGCAAGGTTCTTCCGAAGGCGACCATCATCACGTTCTGGCACATCCCTTGGCCGAATCCAGAATCCTTCGGCATCTGTCCGTGGCGCGAGGAGTTGGTGCAGGGAATGCTCGGCAGTACTATCCTCGGCTTTCACACCCGCTTCCATTGCCAGAATTTCCTGGAGACCGTGGACCGCTATCTGGAAACCCGCATCGAGCACGGATCTTCCACCATCTCCCATGGCGGCAAGCTGACGTTGGTGGAGAGCTACCCGATCTCGATCCAGTGGCCCCCGCCGTTCCAAGAAACGCAACCCACGGTGGCGGAGTGCCGAGCCGAAATCCGGCGATCCCTCGGTCTTTCCCCGGAACATCTCATCGGACTCGGCGTGGATCGCCAGGACTACACGAAGGGGATCCTCGAACGGCTCCGCGCCGTGGAGAGCATGCTGGAACAGCATCCCGAGCTGATCGGGCGCGTCACCTTCATCCAGATCGCGGCTCCCACCCGTTCCGCTCTCGAGGACTACCAATCGTTCGAAGCACAGGTCCGCACCCTGGCCACCCGCATCAACCAGCGGTTTTCAACGGGTTCCTATGAGCCGATCTGTCTCAAGGTCGCACACCACGAGCCTGAGATCGTCAACCACTACTACC